>CAZOMD010000068.1:6513-10329 GCA_964580895.1 uncultured Planctomycetia bacterium
ACGACAAAAAGTATTTCAATCAACGTAAACCCTTTTTTCCTTTTCATACTTTCTTCTCCTCTCTTAGACTATCTTTTTATTTTTTTGTTGCTTTCACTTTGTCATACTCGCGATAACGTCGAACATGGGGAGATATATCGCCAGGGCGATAAACCCTATGACAAGAGCAAGACCGAACGTAAGCGCCGGTTCGATCCGGCTCACCATCTTGCCTAAAGAATAATCGATGTCCCTTTCGAGAAAATCGGACGCTTTTTTAAGCGTTTCCCCCAGACGGGAAGACTCTTCTCCCGCGGAAAACATCTGTATTACCATAGGGGGGAATAAATCCGTGTTCCCGAGCGACTCGGTTATCTTTTTCCCCTCGGCTATATTCCTCTGGGCGCTATCGATAAGATCCGTAATGACCCTGTTGCCCGCTATTTCACGCACGACGCGTAACGCCTCCATGATAGATATCCCGCTCGCGACAAGTGACGCGAACGTCCTTATGAACCTCGATACGGCGATCTTCCGTATAAGAGGCCCGAAAATAGGCGCGCCCAGTTTGAACCTGTCGATATAATATCTCCCCTTATCGGACGAATAAGCCTTTTTATACCCATAAGCGGCTAAAACTACCGATATCACCGCCGGGAACCAGTACCTTGTCGCGCCGTGGCTTATGGCGAGAAGCGCTATAGTGGGTAGCGGCAGCGATATCCGCATTTTCTCATATACCCCGGCGAAGATCGGCACTATAAAAACAGTCAAAAATCCGACAACAATAATAGACGCCCCGAGCACTATGAGCGGATACGCGAAAGACCTCCGCACGGTTCGCTGGATGGTCTGCTCCTTGCTAAGATACTCCGCCACGTTAAGAAGCGCCTCCCCAAGCATCCCGGACGCCTCCCCGGCTTTCACCAGGTTTATATAAAAATTCGAGAATACCGCCGGATATTTCTCGAGCGCCCCCGAAAAAGAATGGCCGCCCTCTATATCAAGGCATATCATGCCGATAACTTTTTTTACCGTGGGATTCTCGGCCTGCCGGCTTATCGTGCGCAGGCTTTGTATAAGCGGGAGCCCGGAATTTATCATAGCCGAAAGCCATTCGGTAAATATGACTATATCGTCGATATTGACCTTATCCGCGTTGCCGCCGAAGACCCGGACTTTAGACCGTTTTATCTCTGTGGCATAAAGCCCTATCTTCGAGAGCTGCGTCCGCACGGAACTTTCGCTCTCGGCTTCAAGGCCGCCCTTAAATTCCTTGCCGATATTATCGCGCGCTATGTAAATGAACCTTGGCATCTTATCCTTCGGGTTAAAACATTCCGGAGGGATTACCCCCTCACACGTAGATAACGCGTTTTACTTCCTCGACAGTCGTGACCTTATCGATAACTTTTTGCAACCCGTTATACTGCAGCGTCTTCATCCCTTCCTTAACGGCCGTCTCTCTTATCGCTTCCGATGATGCCCTGGAAGAAATAAGCTCCCTTATAGCCGGAGTTACTCTCATGACCTCGTAAACAGCCGTCCTGCCTCTATAGCCGGTATCGAAACAAAAATCACATCCCTTCCCGCGGGCCAATTTTATCCCCGGCCGGTCGGATAATCCAAGGAGTTTTATTTCCTCCGCTGGGGGCGTATATTCTTCCTTACACTCGGCGCAGATCACCCTGCAAAGCCGTTGCGCGATAGCCCCGATAACGGTGGACGATATAAGGAAAGCCTCGCATCCCATGTCGATAAGACGGGTCACGGCGCTGGGGGCGTCGTTCGTGTGCAGCGTGCTTAGGACAAAGTGTCCGGTAAGCGCGGCTTGTATCGCGATCTCCGCCGTTTCAGTATCGCGGATTTCCCCAACCATTATTTTATCCGGGTCCTGCCTTAATATCGTCCGGAGACCCGAAGCGAACGTCAGTTTCGACCCGGGATCGACCTGTATCTGGTTTATGCGGTCGAGCCTGTACTCCACCGGGTTCTCGATCGTCATTATGTTGTCTTTCTCCGAATCCATCATCTTAAGCACGGCGTACAGCGTGGTCGTCTTCCCGCTGCCGGTAGGCCCCGTGACTAGCACCATCCCGTACGGCTTCGAGACCAGGTCCTTGAATATGTCTTCGTCGTATTTAGCGAGCCCGAGCCTCCCAAGGTCTATCAGCATGCTTTCTTTATCGAATATCCTCAGAACTATCTTTTCTCCGGCGATAGTCTGCAGCGTCGAGACCCTGAAGTCATATTCCCTACCGTCTTTTTCCCATGATATATGGCCGTCCTGGGGCTCACGATGTTTGGTGATATCGAGGTTAGAAAGGACCTTTACGCGGGAGATTACCGCGGCCTCTATATTCTCCGGCACTACCATTATATCGTGCAATATCCCGTCCACCCTGTACCTTACTATCATCTCGGGCTCTTGAGGTTCAAAATGTATGTCGCTGGCCCTAGCGTTTATAGCCCCGTTCAAAACGTCATAAACAAGTTTTACCACAGGCAGGTCCTCAAGGCGTCCGAGCTCCTTCCCCGTCGGGACCGTCTTTTTTTCTTTCTCCCTGTTCTTAAGCGTCGCCATCCTGATATCGATGAGGGCCTGTTTACTTGTCTCTTCAACTTTATAATGATGGTTTATCGCCTGGGTTATCTCTTTTTCGGTCGCTACCATGGGGTTTATGTTGTAACCCGTTACATGCTGTATCTCGTCCCTGGCTGGGAGATCCAGCGGTGACATAAAAGCCACAAAAAGGTTATCTTCCTCCGCCCTGACCGGCACGGCTTTATGCTTCCTGGCAAGTTCTTCGGGAAGAAGCTTTATGGTCTGCGGGTCTATTTCGATGTCGCTAAGCTTTACATAATTTATTCCCAAAAGATCAGCAAGTGTTTTCGCTATATCTTCCGGCGACACCATACCCTTATCCACAAGTATTTTCTGCACGGATGCCCCGGTAAGCTTATGCTCCTCGGTAACCATGCGCAGATCGCCCTGGCTGATAAGTTTTTTCTCGATAAGTATATCCGTCAGTTTTTTTGATCTTTCTATCATGCCCCGGTCTTCCCCTTTTCCAACGCTTTGCGGATCTTTTCCAAGAGAACAGGCGGACTGAAGGGTTTAACGACATAATCGTCAGCGCCCCTCTGTTGCGCCATCTCGATATCAGCCGGCTGCCCTTTGGCCGTGAACATTATAACCGGAATGTTCTTCGTCCCTTCCACGGTTTTCAGCTTGATAAGCGCCGTAGGCCCGTCCATCTTCGGCATAAGCATATCGAGTATAATTAGGTCCGGTTTCTCCTGGCTGGCCTTTTCGAACCCATCAGCGCCGTTATTGGCGGTAATGACCTCGTACCCGTTGGCCTTGAGCCTTGACTCCACCATCTTCACTATGTGCGGCTCGTCGTCCACGATCAATATTTTTTTAGCCATTGCCTATCTCCTTATCTAAAATCCGATAAATATCTCCGCCCGGCCTTTCTCTTCTGCCGCTTACGATATCATTTAAGATAATTATTTATCTTCGCGAGCAGTTCATCCGCCTCGAAAGGTTTAACAACATAATCTTTTATCCCTTCCAATTCAAACAGGTCGGTCATACCGCTCTGCGCCGTTACAACTATTATCGGCGTTTTCCGCGGCATTCTCTTCACTTCGCGCACGAACGAATATCCGTCCATCCGCGGCATGAGTATATCAAGTATTATAAGGTCGGGGTTCTCGTTCTTAACCTTCTTCAGCGCCTCGATACCGTCCCCGGCGGATATAACGTTATACCCGTTCGCCTTTAACCGGGCGGACAGCATTTCTACGCCCTGAGGCTCATCGTCGATAACC
>CAZOMD010000069.1:0-4064 GCA_964580895.1 uncultured Planctomycetia bacterium
GTGTATCAGGGTGAAAAGCGTGGCGTTCGGGAATAATTCGCAAAGTACTTCCAGACACTTCTCGCCGCCGCGCATCCCCGTCAGCCAGTCATGAACAATCGCTATCTTTGCCTTTTCAAGGTCACATACCACTATGACATGTCTCCTCATACACAGCTAAAGTCTCTTCCGCGGCTTTCTCCCAGGAAAAGAGTTTAACCCTTTTAAGCCCGGCGCCGATAAGACGTTCCCGTATGCCCTGGTTCATAATGACATTATATACGGTATCCGATATCACGTGGAGAACGATTAGCGGCCCGGTAAAAGCAGCCGGCCCGACTACCTCGGGCAGACTCGATGAATTGGACACGACAACGGGAGTCCCGCACTGCATTGCTTCGAGCGGCGTGAAACCAAATCCTTCATACAACGAAAGATGGACAAGAACATCGGCTATGGAATACAGCACCACAAGATCTTTACCGGAGACCTCACCGAGATATCTTATATCTTTGTCAAGCAGGTCTTCTTTTATGCGATCCTCTTTTTTGTCCCATCTCCCGCAAATAACAAGCTGGTGCGGCAACCCCCAATCCTTAAGTGTTTTAAACACCTTCATAAGCGTCTCCACGTTCTTGTGCGGTTTAACGCTTCCGACGTACAATATTATCCTCTCGTCCACGCGGTACCTGCACCTGACATCGGCTATCCTCGTTTTATCCGTGACCCTGTTGAATTCCTTCCCCACCGCCTCGTATATGACCTTTATCTTATCCGCGTTATCTTCGCCGTACTTCTTTATAATATCTCCCCTCGTATTTTTTGAGACGGCTATTATCTTATCGGCTTTCCTGACAGCACTACGCATCGCGGCTTCGGCGTAGAAACCGGCCACAGGCGACGGCACCGAATCCGGGAACAACTGGTAGATAAGGTCGTGTATAGTGACGACCGTCTTTTTCTTCAACAAAAAAGGCATATTGAAATGCGGGACATGAAAAATATCTATATCGAGCGGGGAATAAAAAGCGAAGAACTGCTCCCATGGCGAATATATCGGGGCCGTCCATCTGAGCACCTTAACGTTCTCCGCCACGCAATATCTTTTCAACTCATCCGGATCGCCGAAAAGGACAAACTCGTTTTTTTGAGATAATCTTATCATCTCAGGGAGGAGACAACTGATATATCTCCCTATCCCGGGATGCGTGATCATTCTCGCGTCAAAACCTATTCTCATGCGTTCCTTTTCTAAAGTCCAAAGTCTAAAAGTCCAAGGTCTAAAGTCGACTTTTCGACCTATGAACCTCCACCGCCTTACAGCGGTGGTATCATTCTTTTCGGGCCCCGCCCGAGCCACTTTGCGGCACCCTGCTCTCACCCCCACCCTCACAGGTGGGGAACTCCCGCGTGATTAGACTTGTCGACTTTTTGACTGTTCCTTCGTCCTACGGAACTCCTTGAATCTCTACTTCTTGCCTCTTGCTTCTAACTTCTTTTCCACGACTCTTTGAATCTCTGACTCTTCGCTGCCGAACCGGCAAACAGGCTAACTGGCTAACCGGCAAACCCACGACGTCCTACATCCCACGTCCCACGGATCTTCCTGACTCTGACTCTCTGAATCTTTGATTCTTTACAATTAACCAGCCAACCCGGCAACCGGCGAACTGGTTAACCAGCGAACTAACGAACCGTCTCTTTATATTTGACCGCCAATATCGTCGTGCCAAACCCTAAGTGGAACTTTGAGAACCAGAAAAGCACGTTATCCAGCCTTGACGGTAATTCATAATGCTTAAGGCTAAACATCTTCCTCATAAAAAGCACGGGTACCAGGAACCAAAAAAGATATTTGGTCTTAAATCCGGGAAAATCCTTTCTCCCGTACCGCCTTCTATGCCGCAGAAGACGATCATAGTTACCGTACAGCCACTGATACGCGGGAACGGTTATAATAACCTTTTTACGGGCCACCCTGAAAAGCTCCGATATCGCGTCATCATGTGGTTTGATATGTTCGAGCACATCCGAACATATTACCGTATCAAAAGACGCGTCTTTGTACGGCAACATCGGAAGACCCTCATCCACGTTCACGGCATTATCGATAATGTGGCTGCCACAACCCACGTTAAGGCATGTGCCTTCAATCATGGATTCCAGAAGCATACGCTTATATCTAAAATAAAAATTAGGCTTACCGCTAAGCCATTTATCGTTTAACCTATCCATATCACCTTTATTTCTTGAGACGTTCAAATATAATGACTTTTGGCGCTTCTTTATCAGTACTGAACCTGTGGTACCCCATATCATCCGGCCGATTTTCCCACTTTATATCAGGATAATCGATAACATGTTCTTCATATAGTGGCCTGATCTTTGTGTAATAGTCATTGTCGAGCATCTCATGCCAGCCATGCCTGAATACCACCCATTCCGGCATATGATCATCGTCATATATCCAGGAATTGTCTACCTTAAGCCCGGTATAGAACATTATCGGCAGATCTCCGTATATGATCTTCACCGTATCGCCGGGAGCGGCATTTTCATTCAGAAATTTCGATATACCTTCCACCGGGCCATCATAATCATGGGTTATCTCATAAAGGTATTTCGGGAAAAAGAAATCCGGCTTTCCCATATTAAAAATACCAGTCGAAATAGATACGATAAGAAATATCCATAATAATTTAATATTATACCTCTTTAGGCGAAAAAGTATAAAACTTTCGATAATCGCGAATAGCGGCATCAAAAATACAAGATAACGGAACTGTCTTTGCTCCGCGCATGAAAAAGCGGCAATACTCGTTAATATTATAAAAAGTATTACTTTTAATATGTCCTTTTCACCAACGGTCAGCCTGACCGAGATATCCCGCTTTTTAAGCGCATAGACTCCGTATAAGCCGCCAAAGAAAAAAAGAGGAAATACGTGCTTATTTATCATCCTTATCTGAAATTCCAGATTTTTCCAGATATTTATCAGCGTAAGTGAATTTGTGTGGGCCAGGCTCTTTGACGATAAAAACCATGGCAATACCGCAGAGACCACTACCCCGGCGAAAAAAAATGTCCTTAAAAGACCTCCCTTTCTCGCCTCAAAAACCAGATAATGTAACATAAGCGCCAGGAATACGGGGACGAACATCCCGTGAACCGTATATCCCAGCGCGATAAGCCCGAGAGAAGTAAGAACGATAGACACTAAAGACTTCCGCCGCAAATACCGTAAATAAAATATAAGAATAAAAAGAACGATAAGAACGGACGGCGCGTAGTACCTGCATTGCCGCATAAGAAGAAGATACGGCACCGAAAAAGTGATAAGCAGTGCCGATAAAAAAGCTCGGTCGTGGCTTTTTACTGTGTCCTTGACCAGTATATATAGTAAAAGAAAACTAATTACCCCGCAGACGGCGAACGGAAGCCGGGCGGTAAAAGTATTTATCCCTAAAAACTTGAATGAGATTGCCGCGATGTAGAACTGCCCCCAAGGATGGTAAAGCCACGCGTAATCCTTGCCAAACCCCATGTTATGATACTGGACTATAGCCGGGTTTATAAGGTTCACGCCGTCAAACGCTTTCGGATATCCGAAAATCAAAGTATTTTTGGCCAGAAGCGCGGTTTCGGCCTCATCCTGCCATAGATACTGATTAGCCAGATTGGCAAATATAAGTACGGTAGCGATAATAACAAGTAACCCCACAGCCATATTATGCGTAATCTGTAATTTGTGGTTTTTCATTAAACACCAATAACGATTCTCGTTAACTCAAAAGTAAAAACGAAAAAGTAAAATCTACAAGTATAAAGTCAAAACTTTCATTGCGTTACTATTTCAGCCTTTTGAGTTTTAATTTGCACTTTTGCCTTTTTACTTTTACCTTTTAATTTTTCAAACTTCGTCCTACGTCCGAGCGAGTGTCTACCTGCCGGTAGGCAGGCAACGCGAGCGGACGTCCAACGTCCCACGGAAACACAACCGGCAAACTGGCCAACCGGTTAACTGTCAAACCGGCAACATCCCCCATCATACAAGCCTGACTATCTTCTTACATACGTCCTCGGGC
>CAZOMD010000069.1:4074-4769 GCA_964580895.1 uncultured Planctomycetia bacterium
ACAGATCCTTCCCCTCCCCGGGAAAGATTACTTATACTTTCTTCCCACGCGGCGCCCACTTGCGGGGGTCATTTACTCCGCTAAAAAGTATTATGGCCGGCACGCCGAGAGCGGCCGCTATATGCGCCGGACCCGAATCAACCCCTACAAAAAGAAGAGCTCCGGATATTACCCCTCCCAAAGTCCCGATCGTTGTTTTACCTGCCATGTTAACGGCTTCCACCTCTGCCAGGCTTATAATTTCCTTGATCTCATCTATATCGGCCGCGCTCCCCACCAACACAGACAAAAGCCCTTTTTCGCGTTTCAAAAACCTTATCACTCCCGCGAACGCTCTATTATCCCATTTTTTTCCGACATGTCCAGGAATAGGATGTATAACGACAAACGGCCCCGATAGGCCGCTCTTACGGAGCAACCCTTCCGTATTATCCTTATTCCGCCCCGAAAAACTCAATTTCACACCCGATAAATGTACATTCCTGATCCCCAACACTGACAAAAGGTCGACATTCCTTTCGGTTTCATGCTTGATCCCCTCATAAGGGACTTCGTGCGTCAGCAAGAATCCCGCGCCTGTTATGCCGTAGCTTATCCTGCGTTTGACCCCGGCAAGAAATATCGCCAGGATATGACGCGCGTCCCCCCTGAGATCGATCGCGACATCATACCTGCCGTTCTTTATGACCCTCACC
>CAZOMD010000069.1:4779-10295 GCA_964580895.1 uncultured Planctomycetia bacterium
CGGAAAAGACCTTTTACGGAAGCCAGCTTCCCTTTGAAATCTCGGGAGAACCATGGGGCCTCAAAATCCACGACCCTATCGGCATATACATTCACGTCCAAAACCTCTTTAACCCACGAAGGCGCCATAAAATCTATCGCGGCACCTGTCAACTTCCCGCGCAGAGCTTCAAAAACTACCAGAGAACTTATCACGTCTCCCACGTGATCGCACCTTATGACCAGGACCCTCCGGATCACGGAAGGCATTTCGCGGGCCATCAACTTTACCGGCGAGAACAAAAAATCCCCAATAATGTCCAATATCCGGAAAAATAATACGTAATATTTTTTTCTGTAAACGTAGTTCCTGAAAAACATGCTCAATCCTTCGTTATCGCCACTATATCGCTTCGCCCCGCCTGGATGACTCTGCCTTCAAGCCCTCTCTCCGCGGCTTTTCCGCTTGTGGTAACTATAATGGTATCTTTTCTTCCGAAAAGCCCGGCAAGGCTCTCTTCCGGCGCGTCTTTCGCGAAATCACCGAAATAGAACCTTACGCCGGGGTCGGCTTCTTCTCTCACTATCTCCGCGAGATTTTTTATGCCGGGATTAAAATCCAAAGAATAAAGACCTTTCACTCCGCCGATATAAAGCAGACTTATAAAAGAAACGACAATAACTATGTGGTACGAGTATCTCTTCAATATATCTTCAGTCCCGCGCGCAGCGATCAATGCCAACGCGGGATACACAGGGATAATATACCAGTGCAGTTTCGTCTTAGCGAACGTAAAGACGGAAAGGACAACCGCCGTCCATATGACCAGCATATCGCCCGCCGGATGGGCCTTTTTCATATATTTAGAGATAAAATAAGGCAGGAGAATAAGCCCTACCGTACCCCAGGGTTTACCTTTGTAAAGAACGGCATTGACATACGTAATCCACGACGCTTCATGCCCGTCCATCACGGTTGTCGTCCTTTTCACGAGATGGTCCAGAAAATGGCCGCTTATAAAAGAATCACCGTAACGGAGATATGCCGCGAGGTACCAGCTGCCCGCGATAAGAAAAATTACGGCTATCCCCAGCAGAAAGTGGCCGTTAAAGACCATATCCCATCTCTTTCTCGCAATGACGTATATCCCAATGGCCATAGGTATGATAAACGCGGCTGTACCCTTTGTCATAAAAGCCAGGCTAAAAAAGAAAAGCGAAAGAACAATATAATACCGTTTCTCTAAGCCAAGCAGGAAAAAATATACCGACAGGATAGTGAAAAGACCGAGGACGACATCAAGCATGCCCATCTTGCTTATCCATACATAGTGGTAAGTGCTTAAGAGCATTATCGCCGATAATAAGCCGGTTTTCCTGGAAAAGAACCTGTTCCCGAATAAATAGACCACGATCGCTGACATGCCACCCGCCAGTGCCGAGAAAAGACGCGCGGAAAACTCGTTTGTCCCGAATAGCATGTAAAAAAAGGCCGTTACCCACATGTAAAGCGGTGGCTTATCGCTCCAAGGTGCTCCGCTCCACGTAAGGTCCACCCAGTCGCCGCTCTCAAGTATCTCCCTTGAGACCTCCGCGTAAAAGGCCTCATCCCATGAGTTAAGGCTCCCGGAACCCAGCCCGGCCAAAAGAACGCCCGCGGCCACGAAACATATGATAATAATGTCAGTAACACGTATGCTCATTTTATATCCCGTCCAAATAAAAATTTAGACCGTTGAAAAAGTGTTTTTTTGATGTTAGGGGGGTGCCGCGAGTGTATCCGAGCACCGCACAAACAAAGTGCGGAGGCGCGCAGGATACCGAGCGGCAGGACCCGACTATAAAAACACCGTACTCAACAATACCCTTTGATTATGGTAAAAAGTGTTTTTCAATAATCTCATTTTGAAAACCTAAGCTTAAAAAGCATTATCACGGCTTCGATACCGTCACGCCAGCCTATCTTCTTCCCTTCGTCATAACTCCGCCCCCGGTATGATATGGGCACCTCATGGATCTTGACTTTCTTTCTAAGAAGTTTAGCCGTCACTTCCGGCTCGAACTCAAACCTGTCGGCTTTGATCCCGAGCCCCTTGATAATATCCGTCCGTATCATCTTGTAGCATGTTTCCATATCGGTAAGCGACGCCCCGAAAAATAGGTTCGTAAGAAAGGTAAGGAAATTATTGACGGAATAATGCCAAAAAGAGGTGGATTTCCATGAATTCAGGAACCTGGAACCATATACAGCCTCGGCTTTTTTCTCGAGCGCCGCGTTCGCAAGTTTCACTATATCGGAAGGTGAATACTCAAGATCCGCGTCCTGCACTATCACATAGTCGCCGGTAGCGTGCGAAAGCGCCGTGCGTATCGCGGCGCCTTTACCCATGTTCGTCTGGTGATAATAAACGCGTATTTCGTCATTTGCGGAACCGAACCTCTCTTCAAGAATTTCGCGCGTCCCGTCGGTCGACGAGTCGTCAACGATTATGATCTCTTTATCGACGTTAACGTTCTTGACCAAGAACAAAAGATCAAGTATGGTTTTCTTCTCATTATAGACCGGGATAAGTATAGATATTTTCATGTGCTCCTTTAACGGTTTAATAGTTCAATGGTTTAAAGTCTAACGTCAAAAAGTCTAAAGTCTGAAAGTCTAAGGTCCAAAGTCTAAAAGTCAAAGATCTAAAGGTCTATTAAGTTAGAAGATTAATTTGCGACTTTGGGACTTTCGACTTTTCGACATTTTGACTTTTAAACTGTTAATTCCGGCGAACCGGTTAATCGGAAACCCGGCCATCCCCGTCCCTGAACAACTTTCTGAATAAAGCGTCTGCCACAAGTTCATGTCCGTTCGCGTTAAAATGCCCGTCAAAATCGTAATATAACGGCAGAGTCCCATCATAAGATCTAAAATCTTCGTAAAGATTGATAAACACGATGTTATTTTCTTCTCCAAACGCCTTCAGATATTCCGCCACTTTCGGCTGGTCGTAAACCCGTTCCGCGTCAAAACCATCCAGCACTCTTCCGGACATCCACTCCCCTTCACTCACTTCAATCGCATATGGATAGCTCACAAGAATCAACTTTATCCCTTTTTCTTTTAAAAGATCACATATAAGTCCCAGATAATTTTTGTTAGTTTTCCAAAGACTATCGACTACCGCGTCCTTGTTCTCCCTGAACGCTATGTACCTATCCGTTGAAGGAACTTTTTCAAACTTCTTGATACTCTCCGGCATTTTCGTCTTGAAAAGAACCTTATTTATTCTGTTTTCGAGGTACAGATAAAAACGTGAATGCCTTATAAAAAATTTCTCGAGACGATTTTTGCCCAACACTCTTACCCGTTTATACGGCACGCACTTCACGGGTTTGCCGGAAGAATCAAAAAAAGTCGTAGCTTCATACTCGGCGTCATCTTTAAGATCGCCAAAATCATAAAAAAGCAGGACAGCGGAGGGATTAAGAGCCAGCCCTTTTTTTACAAGATACAGATATTCTAGAAGGGGCGAGTAACTGGCCACCCCGGCGTTTATCACGTCGTACCCGCCATTTCCGCTATTATTTAGTTTTTCTTCCAGGATCTTCGAAAAAGATTTCTCCGAAGTAACCCCATACCCTTCGGTGAAAGAATCGCCAAGCACGAGTATTCTAAAACTACCGGGAGAAGGCTGTTTTGAGTATTCCCTATCCCTTAATCCGTCGGAATTAATGACATACGGGACATTCCATTCTCTCGCGATAGAACAGCCCTTTGAACCCGGCACAAACGAATGATGCAGTTCAAAATCGGCCTGCCGATACTCGGATTCCGTGACTTTAAAAGCCAATGTATCGTTATGCTTCACTCTGGCATAGATCTCACCGCAAAGAAACACGAGGCCCAGATAAAAAAGAACAAGTATCAATGTTGATAATATTTTTTTGGCCATGTGAGTGTATCGATTTAACAGTTTAATGGTTAAAAGTCTAAAGTCTGAAAGTCTAAGGTCCAAAGTCTAAAAGTCAAAGGTCTTCAGGTCTATTAAGTTAGAAGATTAATTTGCAACTTTGGGACTTTCGACTTTTCGACATTTTGACTTTTAAACTGTTAATTCCGGCAAACTGGCTAACCGCCAAGAACGGCGTTATATCCCCCGATGATCCTTTCCGCGACTTTTTCCCAGGTATAAGAACTTGCCACGAGTTTTTCCAGTTCCCCGTTATTCGGAGATGAAAACGCCTTGTCTATCATATCTCGAATATTGGACGGGTCATTCGGCCTGAGATAAAGCGCTTTATCCTTAAAATATTCCCGGGTACTTCCGCCTTCCGTGGCCACGACTTTGGCCCCGGATATCGCGGCCTCAAGCGCCGCGAGCCCCGGCGTCTCAAACCATCCCGGGAGAACAAAAACACCGCAAGCGGCATACGCGCTTTTTAAAATCTCCGACCCATGTTCCATCCCTCCAAGAAACCGCACTTTCCCGTCGGCTTCCGCCCTACATTTTTCGGCATACCATTCATACCCCGATACAGTTTGTCCTATAAGCACGAGGTCTTTCCCGCTGAGCTTCATCGCCCTTATCAGGTTCAGCTGGTTCTTCCGTGGTTCGATCCTGCCCACCGAAAGGACAAAATCCTTTAATCCAAATTTTTCCGTGAAAAGCTTCCCGCCTATAGTTCCAAATCCGGCATCCACCCCGTTAGGCACCACAAACATTTTCCGCAAAGGGATAGCGAATAGCCTGGATATCTGCCTGGCCTCGTTCTCCGAATTCGGGAAGATCATATCCGCCGTTTCGAACATCTTTTTTCTCGAAGAAGGGAAGCAGGGGCACAAAAGTTTAATGCCATGGCGCAGTACTAGTTCGGCCTTTTTTATCACCGAACCTTCTTCCCATATCGCTCTCCTCAAATCCGACCAGAAAATGGATTCAAGAACGACTTTGACCTTCCGCGCCTTGGCTACCTCCATAAGGGCAAGACAATCCTTGACCGACCCAAAGACGTGCAATATATCGAAATCCTCGACGCGGTCCTTCCATGGGTCGAACCTTTTGACGTCAACGCCGGCCTTAATGAGATATTCCTCGCTCTTTTCCAGGAGGATCTCCCCTCCCCCTTTATTCTGAAAAGCCGACGGATAAACAAAAAATGCTACTTTCATGTGTCCCTCTACCATATGACAATTTAAACTCAAAACTCTAAACCCTAAACTCTAAGTAAATCTAAAACCCAAAATGTAAAACTCAAAACATGCGTATAACAATGCTTTTTACTTAAATTCTACGGTTTTGGATTTTTCTTTTGCAACATTTGGGTTTATTTAGAATTTAGTGTTTTGTGTTTAGGGTTTGTCTTTCTGTCTTCTAAACTCTAAGTAAATCTAAAACTCAAAACATGCGTATAACAATGCTTTTTACTTAAATTCTACGGTTTTGGATTTTTCTTTTGCAACATTTGGGTTTATTTAGAATTTAGTGTTTTGTGTTTAGGGTGTACTGCACCCCGTTAAGCAAGTGAATTTTTAGTAACAAGCGTTAATTGTTC
>CAZOMD010000070.1:0-4095 GCA_964580895.1 uncultured Planctomycetia bacterium
CGTAAATCGCCGTAATTGATTTTCCCTTAAATTCTTTTCCCGCCGCCAGACCCTGTTTTTCCAGCATATCCCGCATTTTTTCCAGAAAATCTTTATCGTCATCTTTCATGTCGAAACAAGACAATATGTCTTTAAGCGACATTTTGTTAATAAAGTGTTTTCCAAAAATACGTTTTTCCGCATCCTTCTTGGCCCCCGGTTTTCCCATCTCCTCCTTCTGTTCTTCGATATATTCCGCGGGATAATACTTTTTCCATTTCGCTTCATATTGAGCGATTTCTTTCGCGATAGTTCTCTCCGCTTCCTCTTGGACCTCTTTTCTTACGTTCTCTGTTATAAACCCCACCCGGATCTTATCGTCAACATTCTTATATATCTTCTCTATAAGCTCCGCGTATTCGGCAAGGATCCTTTCGCGGCCGAGATGGTCGTCAACCCCTTTAAAAATGCCTCTCATCGTGAAATATTTATGTATAAAGTTGGGGATGAGGACTATCGCCGCCCCTATGCCCCACGCCCAACCGGAGGGCATGAAATTGACTATCACGGGGAACGTCTCCGAAACGAAGTTATGCAACGCGCCGAAAACCGACCCTAACTGCGTTACATTATTAAACGCGACCGCGATCGGACCTAATGAACCGGTCAAAACGGCTTTTTCTAAAAATATTATCGGTACGAAATATATCCACCAGAAAAGTGTCGCGAAGCGGGCAATATAGAATATTACCGGATGTATGGCGCTCGCAAGCGTCGGGACAAGGAAGACAAGGGCCCCCCATGGACCTTTTCTCCTAAGAAGCTCGGTCATATTCCCTTTTTCGGTAACCTTGATAAGCCCTATATCGTACCCTTTGTTCCAGCGGGATATCTGTTTGGGACGATATTTAAAAGTGACTTCCGCCTCAACGCCTGCCGGGTCTTCCGGCGTGAGACTGTAAAACGCGGCTATATTGAAACCGTACCACCACGAGACCATCCCAAGCATGTAATCCTCGGCGACCTGCATCTCGTCCCACGCGCCCAAAGTAAGAAGTTTATTCTTTAAATTGAAATGCTCACGAATCTTGTCGCCCTCTCCTGCGCATTTATCAAAAAGCTGTCTGATATATTCTTCCACGGTCCCGGCATTTATTTCAAATGCCGAATAAAGTATCCGGTCAATAAGACCTTCGATCCGAGGATCGAGGAGTTCTTCCTCCATCCCCAGCCTCACCACTTCACCTCTAAAAGCTTCTACGAACCCCGCCCAGTCTTTTGCCCAAATAAGCACATCCTCCAAGGTTTCCGTACCTTTTAACTCGACATCTTTTCCCCGTAAAAGCTTAGAGAGAATGTTGACGAGAAGGGGGTGATATTCCCGCATTTCGACATTATTTTCTCTAAACTTAGCGATTATCTGCGGATCCCTTAAATCTATTTCCTCCACACTTTCCGTACAAAAGTATCCCGTGGTCCCCCCAAGAGGCTTAAACGTATCGCGCGCGGCGTGAAAACCATCCCATCCTGCCGTGTACCAGCTCGCGTATTCGCCGAACATATACGCCGCAACCTGCCCCGGCTGGCCGTCTATTCTGCCCGTGCGGTGGAGAGCGCTATTGATTTTTGCAAGGCGGCCCTGGCCGTTTTTGGGTTCGTTTATCCTTCTAAATTCGCCCAAAATAAGACCCCGAATGAATTGTCGTTTGGCGATATCTTTTTCGCCGGCATCTTTCACGATATATTCCGTCGCGAGTTTCCCGTATCCGGGCATATTGCAAAGCACTATGTAAAGATTGGTCAGTTCCTTACGCTCCGCCCGGTCTTCGGCAGCCTTTATAAGTTCCCAGATCATACCGGTCGAAAAATATTTTATGTTGCCGTCGGGACCTTCGGTAAGTTCAAAAAGTTTCTTAAGCGCGTGGTTTTTAAAATACTTGAGCTGTTTTTTTAAGAGACTGCCGCGTTTTATGTTGAACCGGTATACGTTCGTCATGTCCTCCCGCGAGAGACCCCCCTGGTACTCATCCACAAGGTGGTCGATATCATCATCGTTTATTTCCTCTTTCTCTTTTTTCTCCTTATACGTATTATCCACTGTTCTTTCAAATTTTTCGCCAATCGCGCGGACTTTAGCGATGCCGTCCATGGTGCCCAACATAAATTGTAGAGGCTGATTAGGATTAGGGATATTTTCCGAGTCATAGATTATCCCAAAAGTACCGTCTGACTCATTAAGAACAGCGGTATTCGCGCCGGGTTTGGTATAAGGCTGGGAGGGCTCAGCGGGAAGGTTGTCTTTTTTCTTTGCGGTCAGGTTGTCTTACCTTATGGTCATGGCGCTATTAATAACATTCTCGGGGAATTCTTTGCTTTTTTGTTTTTTCGCCACATAATCCTGTACATCCGTATTCCAGTTTTCCCCCGCGAAAATGAATTTCATGCGTCTAAGCGGATACCGGTAGCCTAAAAGCGCGCCCAAAAGGTTATCAAGAACTTTGACCTCATCACTTCCCACGAGCACAACGACTATCCACGGCGTGAACTTCGGAATAAAGTCGTAAAACATCACGATCGTCTTTTCATTCATGTTGGAGTCAAGAAATCTCCTTATGTCATCGGCATCGACCGCTTTTCCGGCTTTTTCGGCAAGGAGCCCGAATTCTTCCTGCACATGCCACAATTTCAGGCTCTCATCGTTTATTTGGAGGTATTCCTTAAGCTCGTTAAACCCTCTCCCTGACATCCTCTCAAGTAACTGACCCGTGGTAAGTTCTTCATAAATATTGCCTATTATCTCTCCCATCTCCTCTCTCGTGTTCGTAGCGGCATATCCGCTATACGCGGCATCGGACGGGATTGCGCCTTTTCCTACCAGTTTTTCATATTGTTTCTTCTCGAAATCATCCATCCGCACTTTTACCGAATCAGGGCGATGCATCTCATCGCTCATCTGGGCTATAAGCTTCAGCTCCCCGAGCGTGTATTTCCCCAAAACCGTGTCCGCGAAACCTTCGAAAGACCTCTCCCTTTCGGCTTTAACGGGACCGTCATACAATTTATCATCTTCGGCTATAGCCTTGAAACGGTTACGCGCGACAAGTATGACAGCCATCATTAACGCCGACCTAAAGAATTCGAGCGTAAACACTAGCCCCATAAGCGCACCAAACCAGCCCATAGTAGCGTTAAAAAGAGACGTAAAGACAAGAACCGACACCGGCGCCAGGATGCCCACGCCGTAGCGGATGTAATGATACGGCTTTACCATTTGCTGGTCCGGGTATAATTTCGCGTATTTCCCGACCGCGTAGAACACGAATTTGCCGGTAAATATCGCGATACTAAGCAACATCATCCCGCCGAAAAGCGTCTGCGCGAGAAATTTAGCTGTCAGCACCAACGGGTTAAACGCAACCACAAGCGCGGGGACAAGGAAAACCGCGCTATAATCAAGAACTTTTATCGCGACGGATAGCCCTTTCGTTTCGGGCGTTTCGGGCCGCCGGCTTTCTCCATATTTCGCGAGAATAACGCGGCTGGCGATAATAACAAGAACGGCAACAACACTCACGCTCGCAAGACCCGTAGCCATAAAATTCTGGACCATATTTACAATAGCGAACGGTTTCGCGAATAAAGCGCTGTACGAGAGAAATGTTCCCGTCACCAGGAAATTAAACGCCTGGCGCAAAACGACGAGAGCGGCTATCCCCGCGGCATAAGACATGCCGGTGAGAATAAAAAGCAACCTGCCGACGCGCCATAACATGCCCAACTTTTCAGGGATTTTCTCTATCCTGGACAGAGTAAAAGTATCGAGAAATCCGCGAACGATGGCGCTGTCCCTCACGGTAATAACTTTGCCCCTCGCGCGGTCAAGATAGGTCTGGATGGTCGCCTCTTTCGCCGCCTCGCCTTCTTTCTTTCCCACCGCGGCCCGTACCTCTATAAGAAATCTCCACACGTCAAAAGCTTCCAATCCCCTACCAGTTTCGGGGTTATATATTATCCTGAAATTCTCCGTGAGTATTTTTTTCATGTCCGTGGCGGGAAACACGAGCATCACGGCCTTTATGCCGCTACTCAAGGATTTCCAAAAAAATGTAACGCCCG
>CAZOMD010000070.1:4105-8626 GCA_964580895.1 uncultured Planctomycetia bacterium
AAGCCACCGATATCGCCAAGACAGCTACAGTAAGCGAGACATATAATAGCGCGAGCACGCTCAGAATTATACCGCCCGCGAGCACAACTACCGGAAGACGGAGAGCTTTCAAAGCTATTGCCTTTACGTCTATCCCGGCTTTATCTCCAAGTATTTTTTCGCCTTTTTCCAGAAGACCAGCGAGTTCGGCTATGGCGCCGTTCAATGTTTCGCCGAATGGCGGCGTTCTTTCTATTTCTCCGCCTGGACGGTTGTCCTTTTCTCCTCCGGGAACGGCTCGTGAACGCCTCCATCTCGTAAGGTCCTCTGCCTCTTTCATGAACGCTTTATCATCTTTTATTTTTTCAAGCCTGCCTTTTAGGATACGAAGCCTCTCCATTTGCGCGAACACGTATTTCCTTGGATCGCGTACCGCGCGGAAATACCGAGCGATCGGCGAGAGGGAATAAACAAGAAGCGTCGACACAAGCAGAACAATACTCACGGTTAAAGTGGATAAGTGCGGCACTGGAAGAGCCGGCAGAAAAAGCTGAATAGATAAGAAAATACCGCTTATAACCGACGCCCAGGCCGCTTTTCTCCAGTTAAAGAAACCGAAAATCATGATAAGCGCCATATAGGGAAACACGTTCAGCATGTTCTGAAATCCCAGATTATACACAAGGGCGGCGAACACCGCTAAAATAGCGCTTTCCCGAGCGGATTTGAGATTAAACCTCGGCACCGCTCCCTGGTCGAAGAATTCCCAGATCTCGCTCGAGCGGGGAGAAGGCGCGAATATCCCCTGGTCTTCCTCCTGCACGCCTTTAAACCTAAAATCGACGCGGATTTCGTCCACCCAGTCGCGTATCAATTTGGCGTGGCCCTGGGTTTTTTTCATCATATCCTCATCACTTAACTTCTTTTCCTCTCCGGCGCTGGTATCCACCGAGCTGGCAAGAGGCAACACCTTCTTAACTTCGGCAATCCGCTTTTGTCTTTTCCCTTCGGCATCTTCCCTGTCAGCTTTTTCCCTCTTACGCTCTTCCATTACTCCGCGCGCGGCAGGAATGATCGAAGAAATAAACGCCCAGATCTTGCCAAAAAATTTTACCGGTTCTTTAAAAACCAATTTTTTGAGCATATTGCCATATTTAACGGAATATCTAAAAAGAGCGAGGAAGAACGCCCCTATGCCCAAGAACATAAAACTTGCTATGCCGTAGAGAGCGATAAATATTTCGTTAAGCGCCGTTTCCTTGAGTTCGAACCTTATTTCCAGACTGTCGATCTTCTCGGGATTGAATATACCTTTACTATCTCCGGGAGTTATATCTTTGGTAAATCTTCCCCCTGCCGTAGTTACTGCTGTTTGGGTCTTCCGCACCGATTCCGAAGCAACATTCGAATCCACAAGCGATATATATACAACTACACCCGCTTTATTATAAGGTTTGGGCAATGTGCCGCTTATGGTATACGTTTTACCGGTCCCGTCCAGCAGTTTTGTTTCTGTCTTATCTTCCGAATTTTTTTCATAAGATTTGAGATCATACCGCATTATCCCGTCATTCGGCACCACACCTTTCAATATCCCTTTGTCTTTCCCCTCCACGGGCGTGAATGGAATAATGATCTTTTCTTGGGGCATTTTATCAAGATCGATCGGTTCTTTCTTGAATTCTGCCGGGCTTTTATATGTGCTCGCCTGTATATGCGGCTTTTTGAAATCGATCTTACCTCTTACGGAGCCCTTGAAACGTATCTCGATCCTGTCGACATTCGCCATATTAAATCCGGCGTCTTCCACATATTTATCCGAATAGTTCTTGGAGCCAGGCGCGAGGCTAAAAACATACTCTCCCGGGCTGCCTTCAAAATCCACTTCACGAATCAATCTTTGTTCTCTTCCTTCGGTAACAGTAATAGCCGCTATCTCTATCTTACTCGCCGGAAATTCTACTGTGGGTTTCGCGAAAATAACAAACTGCTTGCGTGTCATATCCTTGAGCTCGCCGCTAAGCTTAAAGATCACTGTTTTTTCATCAGCCGAGAATTCCATCTCTCCCGTTAAGTCCGTTGAAATATATTCTTGAGTTAAAAGATGCAGGAGCTGATCAAGTCCGTTATTCCCGCTAAGCGCTATAAGCCCTGCGCCGAACGACCTTATTTCGTTATCGAACTTTTCCGGTTCACCGCGTAACGTGAATTCTTCCCGCGCTATTTGCTCCCAGATAGCGTACCGCTGGAATATACTTTTCTGCCGGAACTCCAATTCTCCTTTGGTCGCACTGCCAAGCATGCCGATCGTTGTCGACATTTCACCGTATATCCGGTTCTTGATCCCCTCGGACACGGTTACCCGGGCAGACGGATATTCTTTAAGTACCGGTCTGTGATCGGCAAGAATGGCTTTAGCCTGGCTTTCCAGCAATATTTTTTCGGCCGCGTCGAGCGCTTCTTTAGGCAATAGTTGTTCCAGAAGGACATAGTACCTGATCGTGTCAGCTATATAGACCTCTGATCCATCCGGAATAATTTTATTAACGGCATATTGGTCATAATCCAGATAAAATTCTTTCTTAATGTTTTCTTTTGTAATCCCATCCGGATCCTTCGACCAATCTCCTTTGGTCATGATCACCGGCTTCGAGATATCTATTTTCCCGTCCTTGATCGGCACCAGGATAGTCTCTTTCTTATCCTCGAGTTTAGATTCAAAATAAAACATGGCCCATTTTTCGGTGACAATATATTTATTTACCTCGATCGTAACGCCATTCTTATTAATAGTCTTTTCTTTTAACCTGCCTTCGGAATATGTAAACCGCGTTTCGTAGACATCGTTATTAATGCCGGCTATCTTTTTAACATATGTGGGTTTGTTATCGCTGAATTTCGACTCCACTACGCCTTGATCTGCAGATGTCCTTCTCTCCGGAGCTTTTTCCGCTGATATCAAGTTGCCATTTTCATCCCATTCGTAAGACTCAAGTTCCCGATACTCCGTTTCTTTCTCGGGCATCACTTTACTCTTTAATAATTCATACATCTCTTTAAACCCGCTTACGATGCCGGCTTCAGTGATAGTTTTTTTAGGCGGTTTCCCTTTATATGTTTTTTCCCATTTCTTTTTCCCTTTTTCGTAATACCCCGCCTCTTTAACGACTCCATCGGCGAATTCCATCTTTATCCAGTCGCCATCGGCATTGTAGTCAGTAACCACTTCTACCGTGCCGTATTTAGATACTGTCTCTTTCTTCGGGGTCGCTGTCCCTTCCCAGTACTCCATCTTTTTAGTAGTTCCGTCAACTGATTCAAGCATTATCCAGTTGCCTTTCACATCATAAGCCGCTTTCAGAACGCCTTTATCCTTATAGGTCAATTTTGATTCGTCTTTTTTAGAACTCTTCAAAGTAGTACCGTCATCGTACCACTCGTAGAATTCGACGAGTTTGTCGCGTTTCCCCCAATTCCAGAATTGCCATAACGGACTTTTTTCATAAATACTTTGTGTCGCCTTTACTGTTGGCTTGCCGGGATGGTATGTTGTTACTACCTTAGATCCATCAGCATTCCTAAGCTCCAGCGGCATACCTGCCTTTACCGTCTTAGCCGGGTCCTTTTCATCTACTTTTGACGGATCTTGTACATCGGTATACCTCGCTTCCAGCACCCCATTATCCTTAGCCGTTAATCGATCCGCGGTTTTATTCGAATAGGTCATTATCCCTTTATCGTTCCACGCGTAACTTTCGACCACCTTACCTCTATCAAATATCTTGGTTGTCGCTTGTTCCCCGTTAGCGTGATATGTGAGACGCTCAACCGTACCGTCAGCTTTTTGCATGCTTTCCGGTTTACCGTTCTTGTATATAGTTTTTAGCACACCCTTATCTTCAGCCGTTAAACGGCTCTTATCCTTACTTGAAAAAACCCGTTTCCCTTTGTCATCCCACGCGTAACTTTCCATCGCCTTGCCGTTAACCTCAATTACAACTGTCGCTTTTATTCCGTTAGCGTGATACGTCGTCGTTTCGACTGTGCCGTCGACCTTTACAAGTTTCACCAATTTCCCATCACGATATTCAGACTTAAGCACTCCTTTATCTTCGTCCGTTAAGCGGCTCTTGTCCTTGCTTGAAGAAACCCAGTTACCTTTATTGTCCCACGCGTAACTTTCCATCGCCTTGCCGTTAATCTCAATTATAACCGTCGCTTTTACGCCATTAGCATGATACGTAGTTACTTCAACAGTACCGTCGATCTTCACCAGTTTTGTCGGATTGCCGTCACTATTGTATTCAGCCTCTACCACACCTTTATCGGCAGGCGTCAACCGGTCAACGCTCTTCTCTGACCTCTTCATCTTGCCGGTATCATAATACTCATAGCTTTCAACTTCCTGCCCTTTGCTTGTCACTTTCTTTGTCGCCAATTTGCCATTAATATGATACGTAGTCTCTTCGACAGTCCCGTCGATCTTTACCAGTTTTGTCGGATTGCCGTCACTATTGTATTCAGCCTCTACCACACCTTTAT
>CAZOMD010000070.1:8726-10196 GCA_964580895.1 uncultured Planctomycetia bacterium
CTCTTCTCTGACCTCTTCATCTTGCCGGTATCATAATACTCATAGCTTTCAACTTTCTTCCCGCCGATAGTTATAGATTCAGTCGATTTCTTACCGTTAGCATGATACGTAGCGGATATCGCGATAGGTTCATCTGTTTTCACATAAACGGTATATCCCGTTTTTTGGGCCCGAAGTTTATCTGTTATCTTCGCTAATTCGCCTTCCTTCTTATCCCTCTCAGCTTTACCCCACGTTTCTGAGTCCTGTTCTCCGGCCATATTTATGGAATCCCATGGCGCGGCATAGATCCCGCCGCGATCAGCGACCCATTCTATGATCCTTATGACATCTATGTTGGGGTTATTCGTCGGGATCTCGCTAATCCCCCATGGCATGCCGGAAGGCAGTTTTTTGATATACACATCAAGTATCTTGAGATAATCATCCGTATCCCGGGCCCCCTTTAGGTACCCATGCAGATCGATATAATCGGCTCCGGCCCTGATCGCGTCCGGAGCGAGAACTGACGAAGTAACATTGATACCGATCGTTACCTTCAGCTCGGGATTTATCTTCTTGACCTCTTTGATGATATACTGAAGGTGTTTGAATACGTCATCTTTCTTTTGATCCGGGAATTTTACTTCGCCGTCCTTAACAGTAAAGCTCTCATAATTCCCGCCTTCCTTCTCGGAGATCAGATGTTCCGGCTCGTTAAAATCGATCCCGTGTATGTTCCTTGCGTTCTTAAGCGCCAGTACCTCCTTAAGAAAATCAACGGTCGATTGCGGCCGATTTACATCGAAAGGGGTCTCGCTTCTGGTTATCATCACAAAATCGAGCCCGCTGAGATGTATCTTTAACCCGTATTTTTCGGCTTCGCCTAACAATACATCGAGTTCATCTTGAGAATACTCTGAAGCCAGGTAATGTTTTCCGATATTTATGCGCACCACACTGTATCCGGCTTCGCTCATTCTTTTAAATTCACCGCGAACCCAATCAATATTATCCGTTATGGACCCGGGAGAAAGGTCAAACACGGGTTTACGCCAGTTGGTCCAAACGTTATACCCGGCTTCGGCCGTTTCTTCCTTGAAATCTTTAACAATTTCTATCGGCAGCCCCACACCCGGGTTCAGCGGATCTGCGATCTCGTTGTAAACGGCTTTGGTAACGCCCTTATCCAGCGGCGTTGTCCTTTCCGGGGATTTCTCCACGCTACGCAGAAGACCGTTTTTGTCCCAGGCATAAGACTCCACTACCACGCCTTCCACTATTATCAGTTTAGCGCTTCTCCTCCCGGGCACATCTTTAAAATAAGTGTTTTCTTCCGTTTCCCCTCTTAGAGAGATGGTCTCTTTCTTCCTCTGCGCTGGAGCATCATCAAAATATTCGTATTCGACGATAGATCCGTCGGTCTTTTTGAGCATTAGCGGCAAGTATGTTCCTTTTTTTTTTTTTTTTTTTTTTTTCTTTTTTTCTTCT
>CAZOMD010000071.1:0-10126 GCA_964580895.1 uncultured Planctomycetia bacterium
TGCATCCAAGCCGAAACACCGATAGCTAGCCCTTCCCCAAGTCCAAGTAACACCCGGTATGGACACGATACGGGCTCGAGCTTAGCCGCCTGTATGGCGTTACGCAGGATCATCCCGTAAATCGTCTGAGATAGCGGCGCCCCCACGAACGCTACTAAAATAAACGGCGCCATCTTATTGTGCAAATAGGCCCGTTTCCATGCTCCAACTGCCGCCATTCCAGCGGCTCCTGCTCCTAGCGCCGAGCCGATGGCCGCGAACGCGAGCGAAAATCCCATGTCTCCTAACCCAGAAACCATATACCCCCTCCTTTTAATGAGTCCCCATTCTTGCCTTCGCAAGAAAGCCTGGGGACGAATTAACTCCCTGCCTGCCGGCAGGCAGGCGACGCTTGCGCAGTAAATTTCAAAGAAATTTATAAGTGTTTAAGCGAGGCTTCACCTCTTCCCCTCGCCTTAGCGTTTAGACCTCTTTTTCTCTGAACGGGTTATACTCTCTTCCAGACCATTGCATTCCTAGGTGTCCGGAAAACTCGAGCATATTCAGCCTCACTCCATGTACTATCACGGCCATCAGGCTAAGAGCTATGTTCAGCACGTGCCCCAGAAAAAGGATTCCCGCCGCCATCAACCCGCTGAGAATATTATTTTTGCCGGCACTCATCGCCATCTGATTAAAGCTCCCGGCAAGAACCACTGTCGCGTATCCAACGGCGAATAACCTCAAATACGAGACTATATCCGAAAAAGAGCTTATTATACTAAGGGGAAGTTCCGCGAGCGTGGCCAGCGCTCCCTTAAACACGCCTTTCTGCGGATTTGAGCAAAAAAGCGCAAGCGCTACCCCCGAGATGAGCATCCATCCCGCGAACGGTGGAAAATTTTTCCCGAGAACAAATTTTTCAGCCACAAAAAACATCCCCCAGAGCACAAGTATCCAGCCCGCTTCGGATATGACCTTTACCGAATTTACGACTTTTATGCCCTTTAACAAATGCGCTATTGTTAGGTGCACCGTTCCAATTATAAAGCAGATAAATATCATGAAATCCTGGTTCCCCTCGGAAAAGCTGTTTATCTTTTCGATAATAACGGCATTGAAAAAAGGCATCTTCGCGATTTCTTCGACGCCAAACCACACGCCGGTAACCGCCCCCCAGAGGATAGTCGCTGTGCTTAGCAGATACATGAGAATAAACGGTTCCACCGGGAGATTCTTTAACTTTCGTCTGGCCAGGAACGTGATGATAAGAAAAACCGCGCCATATCCGGCATCCCCGACGATCATCGCGAAAAAAATACTAAAAAAAACTAAAAACTGAAAACTGATATCAAATTCCTCATATCCGGGGAGCGTGTTCATAAGCCTAAAAATGGGGTCTATTATCCTTATCCACATGGGGTTTTCAAGAAGCGTCGGCGTTTCGTCTGGGGAATCCGGTTCCTCGACAAGATAACCAAGCCCGCATTCTTTGGTTAGTCTTATTACGTCTTCCAGTTTTTTTTCGGGACAATAGCCCTGGATATACGCGAACCTGCCTTCTTCCTTCATGCTGTTTTTTACTTCGATGGTAACGTGTTCACTCTTCATTTCCCTTTTTCTTTTCCGCAGAACATCCAACATCCCGGCCTTCTGTCTGAGGAAATTGTCGCTTTCTCTTATTTTAGCGAAAAGCTCGTCGATCTCTTTTTTTATCCCTTCTCTCGCCTTCGAGGGGATCTTTTCTTCCTCGCGCGAAAGGATATTTTCCCCGTTCATCGAAAGGGTGGCGACATATACGTACTTTTTATCTTTTTTGATTAGCACGTGCTTCCCGGTTTTTTTGAAAAGCCCATATTCTCGATGGAAAAGACGGTAAAATTTGACATAAACGCCTTTTCTTTTAAGAAGAGCCGCGTCTTTAGGGTCAAAAGCTCCCCACGTGTCGAACCACTGTAGTTCCATCTTTAGGCCATCTATCTTGTCGAGGCATTGCGCTTTCTCCGCCAAAAGTTCCGTTATTGCTTCGTCTTCTTCGGCGATCGAGATCTCCCAACCCTCTTTTCCCGCCGTAAGGTTCCCCCTTTCCTCGTACGGCTCGAGATTGGAGATAAGCTCTTCTATCTTCTCTATTTTGTCCTCGCTGAAAACAAGATCGTGCGACGCCGGCTTCTCAAAGGCCTTAACGTGCAGGACCCCGGCCTTCCTTAGCTTGAATATAAAATGTTTTCGCTCTTTTTCGGAAACCAGCAATGTTATTTTTTTCATCCGCGCTATCATATGTCCCCTATGCGTCCTCGGATATTTTTTCTTTCGCTATTTTCCCGGTCACTACCGCCGCGGTCATCATGTCGCCAAGATATATCCGTATCTTTTTTATGTTTTTCTGCGCGCCTGGGATCATTATTTTTTCGAAAAGATTGACCCTCTGCGTGGTCACGCGAAGCTCTTCCAATATCAATCTGTTCTGTTTTTTGAGAACGGCTATTTCCGCGTTGATAGTGATGACCTTTTTTATCTCTTCCACGGCGTAATCCACCCATAGCGGTGTTTTTTCGAGATCATATTCCTTCTCTTCGAATATAACCTTTTCAAAAATAGGGATGTCGGTCCCGGCAATATTCCCCTCGCTGGTTTCGATGCTCCCGAGCCGTATGATCTCGTTTATCCTGACGTCCTCGCTAAACACTTCCACCCACCGATAGACCAGCGCCTTGATATATTCTTTCCCCTGAGTGTTCTTTTCTATGGCATTATGTATCTTCGCGAGTTCTATCTGAAGCTGCTTTTTTTTAAGCTGTAAAGTCGGGAGATAGAGGTTAAATCTTTTTAGCTTATCTTTTTGTTTTTTTAGTTCGTTTTTTGTAAGCCTGAGTTTTGCCATGATTAGCGTACAGCGGGTAGCGTATAGCGTTTAGTAAAATCGTGCCTTCCTTGTTCTGTAGATCGACATATTGGCTTTGGTTCCGCCTTCGCAAAAAAAGAATTCTCATGGGCCGCGGAAACCCGAACTCCTCTTGTCATACCCCGCGCCCAGCGGGGGACCGGCTCTACCCCTTCCCGGCCCTTTCCCAATATGCGTTGCGCGTTATTTTTTGGGCCAGAATTTTTCGATGAGTTCTGTCCGGAAATTCGTTTCTTCCGGCAAAAAACAGCTCGCGAGCATTTCCCACCCGTTATCAAGCGCCTTTTCAAGTGGAATGTTGACCCGGAGGTCCATCATCTCGCTCTCAAAATGGTGTCCGTATTTGAGCAGCTTTTTATCCCACTCGCTCATCCTGAACCCCATGGAACGTTTTTCTTCCGTTTCTTTATATTGAGCGTAAAGCTGTATCATCCCGTCCATGATAGAACGGTGGTCTTCCCTGGTATCCTTGTTGACCATCTGCTTAAGACGGCTGAGAGATCCGAAGGGCTCTATCCTCCCGTTTCGCAGATAAAACTGTCCCTCGGTTATGTATCCGGTATTATCAGGTACCGGGTGGGTCACGTCGTCTCCAGGCATCGTCGTGACGGCAAGTATCGTTATCGACCCGGCCCCCTCAAAATCCACTGCTTTTTCATACCTCGCCGCGAGCTGCGAATACAGATCTCCCGGGTATCCCCTGTTCGACGGCACTTGTTCCATGGTTATGGAGATCTCTTTAAGAGCGTCCGCGAAATTGGTCATGTCGGTCAAAAGAACAAGGACCTTTTTCCCTTCAAGGGCAAATTTTTCGGCAACGGTAAGAGAAAGATCCGGGATCATAAGCCCCTCTACCACGGGATCAGCGGCGGTATGTATAAAAAATATCGTTCTCGCTAGAGCGCCGCCTTCTTCCAGAATGTCCTTGAAATACAGATATTGGTCATATTTGAGGCCTATCCCTCCGAGGACTATTATGTCAGCTTCGGCCTGTAAGGCAATCCTTGCCAAAAGCTCGTTATAAGGCTCTCCTGAAACGGAAAAGATCGGGAGCTTTTGCGATTCTACCAGGGAATTAAATACGTCTATCATCGGGATATTGGTCCTGAGCATTTTCCTGGGGATAACCCTTTTCGCCGGGTTCACCGCGGGTCCGGTTATTTCGCATAGATTTTCTTGAATGGCTGGGCCCTTGTCCCTCGGTTGTCCGCTCCCGTTAAAGATCCTGCCCAATATGTTTTCCGAAAAGCCTATCTTCATGGGATGCCCAAGAAAGCGGACCTCATCTCCGGTCGAGATCCCTTTTGACCCTGCGAAGGCCTGGAGATATACCAGATCGCCGTCGAGGCGTATCACCTGAGCCAGAGATCTCCCCATAGGCGTCATTATTTCGGCAAGTTCCTCATATGTTATGCCGTTCGCCTTCACCATTATAACGTTCCCCGCTATCTCCTGGATCTTGGTACATACCTTTCTCATATTATCGCCTTCCCGTCCGTTTTCCCGGCTTTAGCGACGCTAACAACACCGTCGATCGCTTTTTCCTGCCGCCTGAAAGGGTCCGTCTCCCATTCCGTATAATTCCAATCAATAAAACTGTGTCTCAAGTTATAAAAAAACTCCCTGGCTTCTTCCTTCTCCCGGAAAGAAAATTCCTCCTTCAGGACTTTCACTGCTTTACTGAAAACATACTGTTGCCGCGCGATGGGGGTAGAAGCGTCCACGGGATCAAACCCATTCTGCTGCAAATAAACGCCGTCAAGGAATTCCGATTTTAGATATATCAAAAAATCCTCGGCGGAAGTCCCTTCCTCCCCCACGACTTTCATCATTTGGTTCACTTCGTTCCCTTTAAATAGAACCGTCTTGGCAATATTCACTTCTTCTTCCGAATTCGCGCCTTTATATTTACTCCAGCTTTCCAGGGGGTCGATAGACGGGAACTTTCTCGCGTCCGCGCGTTCTTTCGACAGCCCGTGAAAGGCCCCCACAACTTTAAGCGTTCCTTGTGTCACGGGCTCTTCGAAGTTCCCCCCCGCCGGACTTACCGTACCGCCTATGGTTAAGCTCCCTTTCGATCCGTCTCGCAGTTTTACAAGCCCCGCTCTTTCGTAGAAACCCGCTATCCTGGACTCAAGATACGCGGGGTACGCTTCTTCCCCGGGGATCTCCTCAAGCCGGCCCGAGATCTCGCGCATAGCCTGGGCCCACCGCGAAGTGGAATCGGCCAAAAGAAGAACGTTGAGGCCCATCTGTCTGTAATATTCCCCGATAGTAGCGGCGGTATAGACCGACGCTTCTCTCGAAGCCACCGGCATTGAAGATGTGTTGCAGATGATCACCGTCCGTTCCATTAGCGTTCGCCCGGTCCTGGGGTCTACCAGCTTCGGAAACTCTTTCAGCGTTTCCACGACCTCTCCGGCCCTTTCTCCGCAAGCGGCTATAATAACAATGTCTATTTCCGCGTACCTGCTGGTAAGTTGTTGCAAGACCGTCTTCCCCGCCCCAAACGGTCCGGGGATACAATATGTCCCGCCTTTAACTACGGGGAAAAACGTGTCGATTATCCTTACTCTCGTTACAAGCATTTCTTTTGGCTGCAGTTTTTCGTCATACGCTTCGATCGGGACTTTGACGGGCCATTCGAACATCATCGAGAGTTGGATCTTTCCGCCTTTTTGCGCGCTGACCGCGCATATTTTGTCTTTTACGCGATATTTCCCTTTCGTCGCTATCTCCTCGACGATATATTCGCCCCTGAAATTAAATGGGACCATTATCTTATGCTGAAATATCCCTTCCGGAACGGTTCCTAGCGCGCTGCCGCCATACACTTTATCGCCTTTTTTCGCCAAAGGAGTGAATTCCCATTCTTTTTCAGCGGGAAAAGCCATGCTTTCGCGCCCAACGGGAAGAAAGAACCCGTATTCTTTCGCAAAATCGTGCAGCGGGTTCTGGAGCCCGTCATAAACCACTCCCAAAAGCCCCGGCCCCAGATCCACGGACAGCATCTCCCCTGAAAATTCAACCTCGTCCCCTACCTCGACCCCTTTGGTATACTCGAAGACCTGCATGAACGCGTCCTGTCCGTTGATCCTTATTACTTCGGCCTTTAACCTTCTCCCCTGGCTTAGGACATACGCTACCTCGTTCTGCATGATATCCCCGGTAAATTCAACCTTTATCATGTTCCCGTTTACTGTTTTAACTCGCCCGGTCCTGTTATTCATAAGTTACCTCATACAACTTGTGAAAAGTTTTTTCTCCTTTTTCTTTGTCAAACAACGCGAGCCTTTCCAAGATCTCCAGTTTAAGGAGATATACCATAACAGCGTTTATGTCAAAATTATACATGAGTTCTCTTTCCGCTAAAAAACTCCATCTTTTCCATTCGAACGCTTTTTCCATTAAGAGAGGGTTTTCCAGACTAAGGATCTCGGAAACGCTTTGATGGTCCTTTATGTTCCCGCCTTTTTTCCTAGTCTCGCGCGCTTTTGCCAGGGCCTGTTTAAGTTCCTGATTAAACGTTTTCCATTCGACAAGCATCGCGTTGTCCCCAGAGAGGATCTCCTCGCGGGCGCTCGCGGCGGAGAGGATTAACGCCATATCTTTTTCAGCAAGCCATTTACGGCACTCGAAAAAAAACGTTTCGGTGGAAATATGGGGGTCTTTCCCAAAAATCAGATACGGCAATGTCGCTATCAGATAAAAATATTCCGTCATTTCGTGGTCAATTTGTTGTTTCCCGGCCCCGGGGCTCCGCCCTTTTTCTCTATCCCTTTTTGTCGTGATTGAGGAGTCGTGCGATCCGTGGGTTCAAAAACTGTTTAAACGCTTCCGCGACGGCTTCTTCCGTAAAATCATAATACGCGTTGCCGTCTTTTTCCTTTATGCGAAACCCTTTTTCTATCCCGGGCGAGACTTTTATCGTTATTCCTTTTGTGATTTCACTTTTTAGTTTGCTTTGCAGCGCCCTTTCCACCCCGGATTTCTCTTCTTCCCCAAGAATGACTTCCGTTTCCCTTCCTTCATTTACCTGGAATTTCTCCGCCAAGCTGATTATCATGTCACTTACGGTCTCGCTCGTCATGCCTTCCGCTATTTCTTTCTTTAATACGTTATCAAAGATCGACAGGATGCTCTCTTTCAGGCTTAAAAGCGTGTCCCGCGAAGCCTGTCTGAGCGCGCTTTCCCCATGCGCTATCAGTTTCTCTTTTTCCTCTTCGGCGGCTTTAACCGCTTCTTTTTGCTTTTTTTCGGCCTGGTCGATCATTTCTTTAGCTTTTTTCCCGGCTTCGCTTATTATCCTTTCAGCCTCTCTCTCGGCTTCATTTATTCCTTCTTCCTTTATCTTCTCGATTATTCCTTTTATTTCCATTTCCATGTCCCGCTCCTTTTCGCTCTATCTCCCCGCGCTGCGCGCTTTTACGGCTAAAAACCCTCTCGCTCCGCGGACGTGTTCCGTTCTTTATGCGTATATCCCGCGAAGTTTACGCTACCCCGTTACTTGCGGGACCCCGGTTTAATGATCGGCAAGCCTTCTTGACACAACGGGCATTCTTTTTCTGTAAAAGTAGGAATGTTTAATTTTAGCAGGCTTTCCTGTTTTATGCCACCAAAATCGATTTTTCCCCCGCTTCGGTCCACAAGCGCGGCGACCCCTAGCGGTTTTATCCCGTCTTCTTTCAACACTTCTATGACCTCTTTTGTGGATTTACCCGTGGTAAGAACATCTTCGGCGATTATCACCCGGTTGGCGGAATGCGCTCTAAACCCTCGACGCAGAACCATTTTCCCTTCGTCGTTACGTTCCGTGAATATGCTCCTCGCGTTAAGATTCCTCGCGAGTTCATAGGCGAACACTATTCCCCCAAGCGCCGGGCCTATCACAAGGTCTGGCTCCTCCGCTTCGAACCTTTCGGCAAGGACCTTACATAATCTTGCCGCTATGATCGGGTCCTGCAGGACAAGAGCGCATTGCAGATAGACCCCCGAATGAAGACCACTGGAAAGCTTAAAATGCCCCTGCTGATACGCGCCTATTTTGGAAAATATTTCCAGTATCTCCACTTCTTTCATTGTTCCCCCCCTTTTGAGTTTTCTTCCTCTCTGAATTTGCGTCATCAAACTCTGCCCGAAGGACCGTCCTGTCCGATCTTTTTGGGGCTATGTCTGCATTTCCTCTTTTATTTTGCGTGCGGCTTCTCTCGGGTCTTTTGCTTCGATAATCGGCCTTCCCACAACTATATAATCGGCCCCTTCCTCCAGAGCGCCTTTCGGAGTCGCGATTCTCTTCTGGTCCCCTTTGGCGGACCACAAAGGCCGGATCCCCGGGGTCACGACCAAAAAATCCTTTCCTATTTCTTTTTTTATCTCTCTTACCTCTTTTGCCGAGGCTACTACTCCGTCAAGTCCGGCCCTTTTTGCGAGACGCGCCAGCTTAAGCGCCGCTTCCCCGGTTCCCCCCGAGATCCCGACATCTTTCAGGTCCTCTTCGGTCATGCTTGTAAGAACGGTAACCCCCAATAATAGCGGCCTTTTCCTTTCGTCCGCCAGGCTTTCTTTCACAACGTGCGCCGCTTCTCCCAGCATCCCCGCCCCGCCCAGACAGTGATAATTTATCATAAAAACATTTTTCCGGCACGCGGCTTTCGTTACTCTGCGCACAGTATTCGGGATATCATGGAACTTTAAGTCCAGGAATACTTTTTTCCCCCTTCGCTCGAGTTCTTCCAAAAGGCTTTCTCCGAATTCTACGAAAGGCGCGAGCCCGACCTTGTATATGCTTACTTCTCCGGAGAGGCTATCAACAAGCCGAACAGCTTCTTCTAAAGTATCCACATCCAGCGCTACTATGAGCTTTTCGTTCATCTTTCCCCTCTATTAAGTTTTCCGATGATCATTACGGCTCTTTTTATTTTTTTTCTCTTCAGATATTTTTTAAACTCGTCCAAGATCCTCCCCTGCGCGTCCGGTGAGACCAGATTGGCGGTCCCGACCTGGACAGCGGTTGCCCCGCATAACATGAATTCCGCGGCGTCTTCCCCGCTCATTATTCCGCCCACACCTATGACCGGGACCGACACCGAATTATACACGTCCCAAACGGCTTTAAGCGCCAGGGGTTTTATCGCGGGGCCGCTTAAACCTCCCGTGATATTCCCCAACAGAGGCCGCATCTTCTCGGCATCGACCGCCATGCCGGCGTAGGTGTTGACCACGGATAGCGCGTCCGCTCCGCCGCGAACGGCGGCCTTGGCTATCACTTTGATGTCCGCGACATTCGGGGAAAGTTTCGCGATGATGATCCCTTTTGTTCTTCTTCTGGCCGCGGAAACAGTCCTCTCCGTAGCTTCGGGGTCTTGAGCAATAAGCTGGTATTTTGTCCCGACGTGTTTGACGTTCGGACAAGAAAGATTAAGTTCAACCGCGTCGGGGCCGTTTTCTTGGAACAAAAGCCCCGTCATTTCTTCGGCTTCTTCTTCCCCTCCCGGCGCGATGCTGACGATTATTTTAGTGTTCAGCTTTTCCATCAGGGGATATTTTTCTCTAAGGAAAAATTTTATGCCTTTATTTTCCAGCCCGATGGAGTTCAAAAGCCCTGATGCCGTTTCCGCGACGCGAGGGGGCTTGTTGCCTTTTCGTTCGTTCAGAGTAACGGTTTTTGATAGCACCGCTCCAACCTCGCGAAGCCGGACGAAATCTTCAAACTCTTTCCCGCATCCGAAAGTCCCGGACGCTACCCAGATGGGGTTTTTGAACTCAGTTCCCTTTATCCTTACCGTAAGATCCATTTCTCTCCGTTCTAAATTTCATCCGCCAGCTCTTTCCACTTTATCTCCCGGGAATCGAAAACCGGACCGTCCGAACATGCCATCCTATATCCGTCCACGGCCGGGACGGCGCACCCCAGGCAGATTCCTATCCCGCACGCCATATAGGCGTCCAGGGACGCCTGCATTTCTATCTCGTATTTATCCGCTATTTCCGCGCACGCGGCGAGCATTGGCCTTGGGCCGCACGCGAATATCTTCATCTCTTGTTCTTTTTGTTTTTTTCCTATATACTTTGCCACCAGTCGCGTCACATATCCTTTCTCCCCCATGGTGCCGTCTTCGGTAGATATCTCCGTTGTAACGCCGAGCTTCTTTATCCTATCTCCGCAGACTACGTGCCCCTTTGTTCTTGCCCCTATAAAAAATCTGCTTTTTACCTTTTTCTTTTGAAATTCTTCGGTAAGAG
>CAZOMD010000072.1:0-9997 GCA_964580895.1 uncultured Planctomycetia bacterium
CGGTAGCGCGCGCGTATCCGTCCGCCGCGTGGACCGCCCCTTGTTCATGCCGGGTGAGATGGAACTTTATGGATTTTTCCTCGTAAAATCTGTCACAAAGCGGGATCACTACTCCGCCGGGATACCCAAAGACATGCTTAACGCCCTCTTTTTTTAAGGACTGGACCAATATTTCAGCACCGGTCAATTTCGTCATCTTTCCCTCTCTTTATAAATAATAATAATTTCCTATATTATATAACGCGCGGAAATCGGTCTTTTCATGCCACGTTTTATAAGTATAACACAACAAGTTTCTTTGTCAAGAATATGGCGGTTCGCCAGTTTGCCGGTTGGCCGGTTGCCGGTTCGATAGTAAATAAAGAGAAGAGCAGGGACTCAATGTGTATGAAAACCCTAAACACAAAACACTAAACCCTAAACAAACTCAAATGGCACAAACACAAAACCCAAAACTGCATCTTTTAGGCGAAAGACCCATGATGTTTGCTCGGGACGTATGGGGATATGTGAAGAATTTACCTGGGGTGTTTCAAGCCCGAGAATCTAACCAGGTTAGAATAAGGGCATAGGGCTTTTTAACCTGGTTAGAGAATCTTTAAACTTATGGTTTTCAATTTTTATAGATCCTGGGCACTCTTTCAGTTATGCCTGAAAGTATCTCATAGGGAATGGTCCCGGAAAGTTTGGCAACCTTCTCGATCGGGATCTCGGCATCGCCTTGCCTGCCGATAAGAACAACCTCATCTCCTATTTTAACATCTTTTATGTGCCCGACATCCAGAACGGTCTGATCCATCGTAACCATGCCTACCACCCTTACATGCTGGCCGCGGATAAGAGCCTCCGCCTTATTTGAAAGTATTCTTCCGTAACCGTCGGCATAACCAATCGGTATCGTGGCCATCTTTGTGGGTTTTTGCGTGATATATGTCCTGCCATAACTTATGGACCGGCCCGCGGGCATATCTTTAAGATGGACTATCCTTGTTTTAAGGCTCAGCACGGACGCCAGATCTATCGTCTTCCTGAAACTTTCTTTTGGATATACTCCGTAGAGAAGTATCCCTGTCCTGACAAGGTTCATATGGGACCTTTTCCAATCAATAATTCCGATGCTGTTGGCAGCGTGGCAGTATTTGATCCTGATCCCGTTATCCGTTATTTCCCTGATAATGTCCTCAAACGAATTTATCTGTATTTCCGTTATTACGTTGTCACGGGCCGCCGATGAAAAGTGAGTAAATATCCCTTCGAGCTCTATGCTTTCTTCTTGTTTTACCTTTCTGATAAAAGACGCCGCTTCCGAGTGCCAAACCCCCAGCCGCCCCATGCCGGTATCGACTTTCACATGGACTTTGGGCCTTATCCCAGTTTCTTTCGCCAATTTGACCAATATCCCTAATAGGTCGATCTCTCCGAGCGTGATCGTGATATTATTGGCCATAGCCACCCGGGCTTCCTCCTCGAGTATGGATCCGAGAATAAGGACGGGTGTTTTTATGCCCGCCGCCCGGAGTTCCATGGCCTCGTCGACCGTAGCCACACCGAGATAATCGACATTGTCCGCGATCAATACGCTACTGACCTCATTGATACCATGGCCATAAGCGTTGGCTTTGACCACGGCCATTATCGCCACATCGTTATCAACGAATTCGCGTATGCGATTAAGGTTGTAACGGACCGCTCCGAGATCTATTTCAGACCATGTAGGCCTGTAACGTGTCTTGTCCATAGGTTCAACATTATATCAATAATTACGCGTTATTTCCTATAATTATCAAGTTTTTTTCTAAAATCTTCCGTGGCCGGGAAACCCAGCATATCACCTTTATCGGAACATTCTATCGCCAGATCATATCTGGCTTCTCTGAAGTAAAGTATCGCCAGATTAGAATAGGTCTTGCCGTTATCCGGATCTTTAAGAAGCATCTTTTCAAACGACTCTATGGCCTTCCCGTTATTCCCCCCATCCGCGTAAGCGATAGCCAGTTCATTGAGCACCCTTAGGCTATCCGGAGCGTATTTCGCCGTCCTCTCGAGAAAGACAACGGGATCACGCCAGACCCGGTTCTGCCGAACTGTCAAAAATGAATAAAAACAAAGTAACGCTAAAAACAACACGCCCGAGACGAGGATATTCCGCTTAAGCGATATCCGGCCGAAATAAATAGAAAAAATCATCAAAAAACCCATAGACGGCAGATAAAGCCAGTGTTCCGCCATATACGCGTTAACGGGATAAATATTCGATGCCGGGATAAACGCGATAAAAAACCATAACATAGAAAAATATACGCGTTTATCACCCCTTTTAGCAAAAGCGTACGCTATACCGCCGACCATCAAAAGAGCCCCGACGAGAACCTTCGGCTCCGCTAAGCTAAAAAGCCTGTCCCCGTATTCCATATGAAGATGGAACGGCAAGACTAAAAGCTTGAGATAATCGGCGAACGCCGCTAAAAACCCGGGCAACCTCTCCAGAGGTGTCGTCTGCGGCGCTTCGATATTAAAAAGAAAACCCAGAAAGAAAAACCTTACGGCAACGTAAAGGACTGTTATCATAAATACCGGCAGAAATCCTTTATACGGCGCGTATTTACGCCATATAAAATTGTATGCCGCGATAAGCAGCGGCAGGACCAAAGCGGACTCGCGCGATAATAAGGCGGCCAGATACGCTGCCGCCACAATAAATTTAAAAACCAGCCTGTCCGCGTCAAGGTTTTTAACATGAACGGTAAAAGCCAGTAAAATAAAAAATACCGACAAGGGGTCTGCCCGTCCGGATATATACGCGACGGCTTCCGTATGAACGGGGTGTACGACAAAAAAGACCGCCGTTAAGAACGCCGTTATCATATCCCTAAAAGCGACGTTCATGAACCAGAAAAGCATGAGCGCCACGCCAATGTGCAGCAATATGCTGGTGGCATGGTATCCGATTACGCCGGATCCCCACATGTAATTGTCAAAGATATATGTCGCTACCTGTAAGGGCCTATATATCCTGCCGGCGAAATTCCTGTCCGTGGACATATCCCCGGCAAAAACATTGCTAAGCCTTCCCCAGTCCCGTATATTTTCGTTATTCTGGATAAGCCCATAGTCATCCCAAACAAATTTTCCGTGGAGAGAGTTCAGATATACACCGGCGCCTAAAATAACGATGAGCATAACAGCCAGCGCAATTACAGGTTTCCCAAACTTTACAAACGGCTTTTCTTTCGAAGAAAAACCGGCGGGCTTGTTAACAGCCTTCTCTTCAAGAAACCTTTTAACCTTCCGTTCTTTTACCCCAAGGTCTCTCGCTATATCTTTAGCCGATTTATCTCCGGCGTGATCAAGTATATATTTTTTGTGGCTGTCTTTCATATCTGGTCTCAACCGGCGGGACCCGGGATAAACCGCTTATCTCGGTCTCCCCGTTCCTGCCTGGCATTTTCTTCCCGATAATAAAATATATTAAGCGTTCTACCCTGCCAGGGTCCAGGATTTCCCGCTATCAGGCTCCACTCTTCTTCCCGGTTACACCGCACTCTTTAGCGTGCAGATATAATGGCTCCAGCGCGGCAGGGTCGTCATATCCGGTATCCGACAGTTTGATCCCTATCCGCCCGATATCAACAGCCTTTGGATACCAATCCGTCGTCTCGGACCACAAGGCAAGCGAGCACAGGTCTAATTTATTTTTATAAACGTTCACCGCGTCGCCGAAAAAGAATACTCTCTTCTTTAACCCGGCGAGCAGTTCGTCTATGGTAACCAAGGAATATCCCGCGACTCTTTCACTTTTACTGCCCGAACGTTTATAAAGCGATGTATACACTTTTCCCTTGCGCGCGTCGAGAAGCGGGGCTACTAACCCATAAGTATCCGGGGCATTCAGCGAGATAGCGTCCATCGACGGCACCCCCACAACTTTGACAGGCGAAACAAGCGCCAGTCCTTTAACAACCGCTACGGCTATACGGATCCCAGTAAAAGAGCCAGGCCCTATCCCCGCGCAGATAAGCCCTACTTCTTCGAACCGCCAAGAGATGTTATCTAACACGCGTTTTATGGTAGGGATAAGTATGCGACTATGTTGCAGGCCCGCGTCTTCATGGAAAGAGGCCTTGACCTCTCCGTCTTCCAGACACGCGACGCTAAGGAATTTAGTCGACGTATCGAACGCTAGTGTTTTCATAATAGTTTAACAGTTTAATGGTTTAATAGTTTAATAGTTAATTAGTTCACTTGTTCGTTAGTTAAAAGCATAGAGCATGGCATAACGTTTAAAAGTCTAAAAGTCACAAGTCCAAAAGTCTAAAAACTCTTTGACTTTCTGACCTTTAGACCTTTTAACTGCTCTCGTCCTTCGTTCCACGTTCTTCGGAGCAGGCAAACTGGCTAACCGGTTAACCGACTACGTCCCACGTCCAAGCGAGCGCCGCGAGCGGACGTCCTACGTTCTACGGAACTTCCCAACTTTGACTCTTTGAATCTCTGACTCTGAACCACCGAATCGGCCAACCGGCGAACAATTCTAGTTTCTAGCTTTTAACTTCTCGATTATTTTCTGGAATCTCTCCCCTATTCCCTTAAAATAAATTTTCCTTTCGTCGCCCCGCCCGTATTCGATACTGACCTCGAGATATTCCTCAGGCAATATTTCCGTTATCTTGTCCGCCCACTCTACTATCGTCAGGCCATCGCCATAAAAATATCTTTCGTATTCGAGTGTTTCGCCGAAACTTTTTATATTCAGCCGATACACATCGAAATGGTAAAGATTCATCCTGCCGCTATATTCCTTCATTATCACGAACGAGGGGCTATTCACGTAAGAAAATTTTTCTATCCCTATCCCTTTGGCAATACCTTTTACGAACACGGTCTTCCCCGCCCCCAGTTCGCCGATCAATGCGACAAGATCGCCTTTATCGAGAAGCCCGGCCAAACGGGACGCTAATTCAATCGTTTCCTCCGGAGAATTCGTCGTAACCATGTCCGTTTCTTTCATAAGTGCGCAAAACCCTTCGGCTTAATTTTTTCTTTACGCCCTCCCGGGTAGATGATATTCATGCCCTTGGGCTTTGTTTTGACACGGCCTACAGGATAAAAAATCCCGCCCCCCCCGGCCCTTCTCCCTCCGGAAATGATCTTCGCGGCCACAATTTCCGGTACGGTAAAAAGAAGCTCGAAACTTTCCCCATAGTAAAGAGCGTCATCAAGGGTAAGCCCTTTTGAAAGAGGGATATCGCCGGAATATAGTTCACACCCCGCATGGCTCTCTGAGCATATACGTCCGAGGTCCATGGCTATTCCGTCCGAGACGTCGATCATGGAATTTATTTTGTAATTACTCACAAGATATCGCGCCTCCTTCAGTCTCGGCATAAAATCCAAATGGCTCTTCTTACCGTCCCTCACCGGCCCGGTCAGGAAAATAACATCGTTATCCCTGGCACCGCTTCGCGGCGTCAAATATTCTTTTTCCACGGTACCGAAGATCGAGACATCTACGATCAGTTTATCAGACCTATTGGTATCCCCGCCGACGACCTGTATCCCATACCCCCGGCATATCCTGAAAATCCCGTTATAAATCTTCCGAATACCCGCCAGACCGATCCTCCGCGGCACACCGATACTGACTGTGATATAGTTCGGCACGCCCCCCATAGCCGCTATATCACTGATATTAACGGCGACAGCCTTCCTCCCTACTTTTTCCAGGGCGGCCCCGGAGGTAAAATGCGTATTCTCGATAAGCATATCAACGGCCCATAAAAGATATCTCTCTTTATCAAAATCCAAAACGGCGCAATCATCGCCTATGCCCATTTTCACGCCTTTACGGGGTTTCCCGGCGCGTTTCCGTATCTCGTTTATAAGTTTAAGTTCCTTCATAAGCAGTTTAATAGTTTAATGGTTAAATGGTTTAATAGTTCGCGTGTTCGTTAATTAAAAAGCATAGAGCATGGCATAACGTTTAAAAGTCTAAAAGTCACAAGCCCAAAAGTCTAAAATCTCTTTGACTTTCTGACCTTTAGACTTTTTGACTGTTCCTTCGTCCCACGTTTTTCGGAGCAGGCTAACCGGCAAACTGGCCAACTGGTTAACCCGCTAACCACGTCCCACCATCTTCTTTATCTTCGCCCGATCCGGCTCACGAATGACCCCGCCTTCGGTGATTATAGCCGTTATGAGCGTTCGCGGCGTCACATCAAACGCGGGATTATACGCCTTAACGTTTTTCGGCGCGATCGTCCTCCCCCCTAATTCTTTTACTTCCCGGGGAGACCTCATTTCTATAGGTATATGCCTGCCGTTGGGTATCGAAAGATCGAACGTAGAAAAAGGCGCGGCAACATAAAAAGGCACCCTGTGAAAATCCGCCAGAACCGCGAGATTATATGTCCCGATCTTGTTGGCCGTATCTCCGTTGGCCGCTATCCTATCGGCTCCGACTATGACGGCGTCTATTTCCCCTTCGGCCATAAGCGATCCCGACATATTATCGCAAATAAGCGTCGAAGGTATTCCGGCCTTAAGGAGTTCCCATGCCGTCAGCCGCGCGCCCTGTAATACGGGCCTGGTTTCATCGATAAAGACGTGTTTTATTTTTTTTTGGGAGGCGATAATAACGCCAAGCGCCGTACCGAAGCCCCCTGTCGCGAGACCCCCGGCATTACAATGCGTAAGAACATTAGCCCCGGCTGGAATCAGCTTTCTCCCGTTTTCACCTATACGCTTACATATTTCGATGTCCTCGGCATGTATCTTGCGGGCTTCATCCAATATTTTTTTCTTTATCTTTTTTATAGGCAGCGCGCTATTATCACGAACCGTTTTCCCCATCCGTTCCAGCGCCCAGAAAAGATTCCGGGCGGTCGGCCTGGAATCGGCAAGATACGCCACTGTCCTATGAACATCTTTTTCGAAACTGTCAAATTCTTTCGCGCGGCTTTTTCTTACCCCCAGATAGACCCCGTAAGCGCCGGCTATCCCGATAGCCGGTGCTCCTCTCACTTTCATCTTCCGTATGGCCAGGAACATATCGCGCGCGGTCCGACACGTGATGTAGCGTGTTTTCCCGGGCAGCACTCTTTGATCAATAAGTTCCACCCTATCGTTATGCCATCGTATGGTCTTTATGAGCATGGCTTTCCTTTGTTAGAAACATGTTTTAGCGTACAGCGTATAGCGCATTGGTAGGAGCATTTCATGAATTGCTCCTACACGTCCCTTCGTCCGAGTGAGCGTTAGAATCGCGAACGTCCCACGCCCTACATCCTACGTCCCACGGACTCTTTGACTCTCTGCCTCTTTAAAACAAACTGGCAAACTGGTTAACTGGCTAACCGGCAAACCGACTACCCCCCTATACTCCTGACCACAAATACAAGCGTGACCATGCCAAGGTTATGCGCGATATGGACCGTGATCGAAGAAACCAGGGATCCGGTTCTCTCATAAAGATAAGAGAGCAATATCCCAAGCGCCATGATAGGTAAAAATCCCACGGCATGCGTATGGAGCAGGGAAAAAATAGCCGCCGTAATGACTACCGCCTTAAAAACTCCGACCCTGCGTTTGATCGCGTTATACATAAACCCCCTGAAAAAAGTCTCTTCGGCTATCGGGCCGAAGACCGCGGCGAATAAAGCCGATATCCAGAGGACGGAGACCTCTTTCTCTTCCATGAACACCTGGACTATCTCCTGCACCGGTGGGTGGTACTTGAAATATTTCGCCACAAAATAAGTCCCCAGCATTATCGTGAAAAGTATAGGGATGAGCGCCACGTACCCGACAAGACCGTAAAAGACGCATTTCATCCCGCGCCGGGCGGTAAATCCTATGGCGGCTATTTTTTGACCGTATTTTTTTGTTATAAAATAAAAGACCACGCCTACCCCTACCAGGTTAATTATAGCCGTACTGGATATTATCCTGAAATTCTCGTTGCCGAAGATAGGGAAGAACTTTATGCCTAGCATCTCGCCAAGCGCGAATACGTATCCGCATGACAAGAAGATGAGGACGACACGCGCTATATCGGAGATATCCCATCTAGGCTCGGGACGGCGTGTTACTGTTATTTCCAGAGGCTTCTTTTTTAACCATCGCGCCAAAAAATAAATATCGAGCATTATGCCTATGAACATGACGAAAAGTATGGCCAAGTTCAAGATAGCGATAAAAAAATAAAGAACGGGGTTTTCTTTAACTAGGGCTGTTATCTTTTCCTGGCGCGCCTGTGCCGTTTCCTCGTCAAAAACGGCTATTCTCCCGGGAGCCGCCCCGCCCTCCTCGCCCTTGACAGCGCCGGTCTCGACGGCAGATTCCCTCTCGTCCACTTTACCGCCGAACGCGGACATGAGGTTCACCGTGACAACAAAAATAAAAAGAACAGTATAAAGTCTGTTTTTCTGTATTATTTCTATTATTTTTTTCATCGAGCTCTTCTCACCCTACGATATCTAGTTTACGCAAACGGAACCCGGCGCCCATCTTTACCGCCATATCTTTGCAGATATCCACGTCCTCTTCCCCGATCATATCAAGGCACGTGACCTCCGTCTTAATCCCCGCCTTCCCGCACGAAGAGATAAAATCAAGTACGGCCTTGTATGCCGCGGTCCCGAAAACCGATTTACATAACTTATCATATTTTTCAGCGTCCGGCGCGTTAAGGCTTATCGACACCCTATCGACGAGGCCTTTAAGCTCCCCGGCTATACTCCTGCCATTTATGATATCCCCTTGTCCGTTCGTCGTAAGCCGAACTTTCTTCCCTTTTTCTTTCAGATACGCGGCAACTTTTTTTACGACATCGAGCCGCAAAGTCGGTTCTCCATATCCGCAGAACACGACTTCCTCGTAGCCCGCTATATCGCCCATCTCGGCGATCACCTCTTCGGCGGTAGGTTCAGAGTCAAGTTTAAGATTATGTCCTTTCACGAAATTTAAATACTGCCGCGCGCAGAACACGCATTTATTCGTGCACCGGTTGGTTATATTCAGATATAGCGAGCTCCTTATCGGGTAGGCGACCGCCCTCTTCTCGTCTATGCCAAGACGGAAAAGCCTATTCGCGTTGTGCGTGGTTATCCTTGCGATATCCTCCTTAGTGAGGCCGTAAGCCGAAGCATATACATCGAGAAGATAACGGACATTCGCGGGTTCGTTCCTTTTACCACGGAATGGCACAGGCGTAATATACGGTGAATCTGTTTCCAGAAGCAGTTTCTCTAACGGCAAATCCCGCAGGACTTTAGACAAACCGGCCTTATCATTATTGAAAGTAATATATCCAGCGAACGATATATGTAAACCCAGGTCCAGGAATTCCTTTACCACTCCGGGTTCGACGGAACAGCAGTGTACGACCCCCTCCAGGCCCGCGGGAATATCCTTCAGGATACCAATCATATCCGCATCCGCCTGCCTATTATGGAGTATGACCGGAAGATCCAGCTCCCCAGCTATCTCAAGACATCCTTTTAAAAGCCTTTTCTGGTTATCCTCCCCGGCGTATTTCTTAAAATAATCAAGCCCGATCTCCCCGATAGCTACTACTTTATCCTTTGTAAGCGCCATTTCTCTGAGCGCTGGGAGACTTCTTTCATCGGCCTTATCCGCCTCATGAGGATGTATCCCGCAAGAGGCGAATATCTCATCATATCGGGACGCGAGCTCGGTCGCCCGTTTACTACTTTCGATATCCGTCCCGGGGATTATCATGCGTATCACCCCGGCATCCCGGGCGGAGCGTATGACCTTGTCCAGATCATCCTTATAATCGGGAAGATCCAAATGGCAATGTGTGTCGACCAGTCGCACTATATGTCTCCTATTATTGGCATAGCGCATAGAGCCTGGTGTTCTCCGTCGTATCGTTGTATCGTAGGACGTCCACTCACTTCGTTCGTTGGGACGTGGGACGTTGTTCAATCACATCCCACGTCCAAGCGAGTGTAACGAGCGAACGTCCTACGTTCTA
>CAZOMD010000073.1:0-793 GCA_964580895.1 uncultured Planctomycetia bacterium
AGATCCACACGAAAAAAGACAACGGTTCACTCCAATAAATATTTTGCCGTATAGTTAGGGCGGAATACAAAGTGGCAAGAAGCGCCACGGCGATAACGGAGAACCTTTTATATCTGGCATCGTCATGCATCCACCCGGCGCCTTTGGCGAGTATCAAAAAAAATCCGATGGACGGTATATACATATAATGTTCCGCCATGTAAAAGGCCAGGGGATAAAGATTCGAAACCGGCAGAAGCGTGATAAAAAACCAGTATATCGAAAAAAAGAGCCAGTCATGTTTACGCCTCACCATAAAAGCGTAAATTAAACACGCCACAAGAACCACCAATCCGGCTATGGCCCTTATGTCTATGAACTGAAACACTTTATCGCCATATTCCATGTGAAGACCGAATGAAAAAACCATTATCTTCAAATAACCTATTACAGCCACAAAAAAACCGGGTACCTTGCTAAACACCGTCGCCAGGGACGGCGGGTGCACCAGGGCCGCTTTCAGGATAGTAACCCGAAGCGCGACGTAAACGGCGGCAACAACAAAAAGCGGACCGATCTTCTTTATGTTCGTCCTCTTGTTAAACGCTAGATTGTACAGGACCACAAGAAGCGGCAGAACTATGCTATTTTCCTTGGACAAAAGCGCCAGCATAAAACTAAACGCCGAAACGGCGGCGAACAAGAATCCTTTCCCGGCCAGGGACTTTATATAAAAAACGAGGGAAAGTAAAAGAAATAAGGCCGCCATGGAATCGGCCCTCCCTGAGACATACGCGACAGCCTCGGTATGCAC
>CAZOMD010000073.1:803-9077 GCA_964580895.1 uncultured Planctomycetia bacterium
TATGCACGGGATGTGTCACGTAAAGAAGAGCGGCCGCCAACGAAACGAACCGGTCTCTGCAGATGATATTGATAAGCCAAAAAAGCGCAAGGGCCGTTAGAACGTGAAAGACCATATTCGTTATGTGATAGCCTTTTACTTCCAGACCGCCGAAATGATAGTTAATGAGATAGGTCAGCGTACATAACGGCCTATAGAAACTGTATTCTATGCCTCCGCCCGCGCCCCAATCCTTCGTGAATAATTTTGGTACGTATTTAAAACTTCTTATATACTGGTTCTCCTCCACAAGCGTCTGGTCATCCCAGAGAAATTTGCCTTGGATGGAATTCAGATAGATAAAACATCCCGCGGCTGTTATTAAAAGTACCGCTAAAAATATCCGCCCCCTCCGGTAAGCCTTCTCCGTCTGGATTTTGCCAACATTCATTTTCGCTTCCGTCTCTAAGCGTCTTATCCGGGACATCCCGATACCTACACTTTTTTTGTAATAGTTCAAGGGGTTAAAAGTCAAAAAGTCTAAGGTCTAAAAGTCCAAAGTCGAAAATTAATCTTTTTACCTTTTTACCTTTTGACTTTTAGACTTTTCGACTTTTTGACTGTTTCTTCGTCCTTCGTCCAACATCCAACGTCCCATGAAACAACTGACACCGTTTAACGTTCAAGTAATTCCTCGGCGGCCTTAAAAACATCCTCCGCCGTCACCGCCTTCAAACACTCAAACTCTTTTTCACAATTATGCGCCTTACACACGGAGCATCCGGCGTCACCATGTAATACGACACTATCCGCTCCTACCGGACCCCACCTCCTGGGAGAAAGACCCGGGTCTTTCCTTCCGAAAATAACTACTACAGGCGTTCCCCGAGCCACCGCGACATGTACCGGCCCGGAATCATTTGAGATAAAGACGCGGCATCTGGACAAAAGTTCCGCCAATTCCCCCACGCGCAGCATCCCCGTGAAGTTCCTAGCCTCCGGGCCGATGCTGGAAGCCACTACCCTGCTATATTCGACGGTTTCATCCCCGCCTACCAGCACAATATCAGCTTTATATTCCCGGGATAACCTCTTGGCTACTTCGGCGAACCGTTCCGGCATCCATCTTTTTGAAGGGCAACTCGCCCCAGGATGAACGGCTATCATATCCCTTTTTAGATCATGATCTCGCAGGACCGAATCGACGAGTTCCTTATCCGCGGAAGAGGTGACCATGTACGGCCTGCGGTCCGCGCCTTCAGTATCAAGCCCCAATTCCTTTATAAGCTCAAAATTATAATCGATCTCGTGCTTGAGCCCCTCTTGCTTATGGTGCGGCAAACGCTTCGTCAATAGAACTCCCAGCTTCCTGTCGTATCCTATCCTGACCGGGATACCGGCGACGAACAGCATTATATGGACCCTGTTCTCGGGGTGTAACGCGATAGCCGTATCAAACTTTTTCTTCCTAAGGCCCAAAGCGAACACTAACGTCTTGAACAGGCTTTTATGATAATGGTTCTTATCATAAAGCAGGACTTCGTCAAGATAAGGATTATTGGCGACTACGTCACGGTTCTCGGGCCTGACCATAAAAGCTATATAAGCGCGCGGATATTTCTCGCGCAGGAATTTTATGACCGGCGTGGAAAGAACCACATCCCCTAGCCTGTCTGTCCTGGCGATCAATATCCGTTCCGGAACGCGTTTCGTCATCCCACTTTTATCCATTGCTTTTCCTTCCCGATAAGACCATTATAACGCTTAAATCCCGGGTTTTTTGATATTCTTGTAAATCCGCTGAAGCTCACTGTGCGCTTCAGCGTCATGCGGGGCGAGTTCGATGACCTTTTCAAAAAAATACGCCGCCTCGTCATATTTTCCTTCCTTTATATACGCGAGCCCCAAATTAAAATAAGAATCTTTATGGGATGAATCGATCTCAACGGCCGAGTTAAACGCCTGAACGGCTTTTCGCGCATCTCCAAGATCCAAATAGGCGTTGCCCAGGTTATAAAAGGCGTCCCGGTAGCCGGGTTTAAGCTCCACGGCTTTAAGGTAACAGGGCACGGCCTCAGCTGGCCGGCCGCTGTTAATGAACACGTTGCCAAGGTTATAATACGCTTCGGCATACCCGGGATCGACCTCCAAAGCTTTTTTGTAGTTGGCCTCGGCCTCTTTCAGGTTATTCATATCCAGGTACGCGTTGCCGATATTGCAATACGATTTCCCGTCAGCCGGTTTCTTCTCGAGTACATCCCTTGACAGTTCTATCGCTTCCTGGGGCCTGCCCAGGGCTATATACTCTACGCTAAGGTTATGGGCTATCCTCAGGCTTTCGGGGGCGTACCTTATTGTCCTCTCGTAAAAAGTCACGGCATCCCGCCAGTACCCGTTCTGCCGGACCGTTAAAAAAGAAAAAAAGACGACCAGCAAAAATATTACCACTGTTACGCTTCGCTTCCCTAACCCGGATTTCCCCCTTAACCATAATAACGTTTTGGAGACAAGGAGAAATATCCCTACCGACGGCACATAAAGCCAGTGTTCCGCCATATACGCGTTTATATGGTAGAGATTGGATACCGGAAGGAGCGTCAAGAGAAACCAGCCCATAGCGAAAAAGGCTGTTTTATCACTGACCGTTTTTTTCGCCAGTATCACCAAAAACACTATAAATACCGTAGCCCCGACGACCACCCGCGCCTCCGTAAAACTGAACAGCCCGCTCCCATACTCCATATGCAGATCGAACGGTAATACCATAAGCCTCAGATATTCAAAGAAAGCCCTAAAAAATCCGGGCAACCTCTGTAAAAAAGTGGTCTCAGCGGCATATACCGTCTTAAGCCCGCTCAAAAAGACCATCCTTATCATAAAATATGCCGCTGTAATGCCGAAAAAAGGCGCTATCTCGCCCGGCCTCATCCTTCTCCCCGTAGCTACATTAATTAACGGCAGCGCTAATAAGACAACCAGGCTGGATTCTCTAGACAAAAGGCCCATCACATACGCGCATCCCGCGAATAATAGAAAATACCGTCTCTCCGCATGAAGCGCCTTGGCGTAAAAAGTAAGGGAAAGAAATATAAATAACGCGGCCAGGGGGTCTGACCTCCCGGAGATATAGCTGATAGCCTCCGTATGGACCGGATGTATAATAAAAAACACGCTTGTAATGCCCGAAAGGAAAAGGTCCTTGAACACTACGTTCAGCATCCAGAATAAAGCCAATGCCGCGGCGATGTGAAGTATAATATTCGTCAGATGAAAACCCCTGACATCCAAACCCCATATCGAACGGTCGGCCAGGAATGTCGTCATGTATATCGGCCTATAGAAATTATCCTCTGAGAGGGCGCTCTCTGCCGTCGTCCGGACCCCCGCGAAGAATTTCCACACATTGGTCCAGCTTGTCAGATATCCGTTCTTCTGGACCATAAACTCATCATCCCAGAGAAATTTGCCGCCCAGCGAATTAGCGTATATCGCTAACCCGAGTACCGCTATAAGCACGACCGGGAAAAACACTTTCCGAAAATTCATGGGACTAACGGCCGTCTTCACATCTTTTCTTTGTCCGGCCTTCCCGCCAGGAATTCGCGACTCTTTAATAAATCTGGCTACCTTTTTCTCTTTTACGCCGAGATCACGCGCTATTTGTTTAGAAGTTCTTCGGCCGATATTCTCAAAGATATATTTTTTGTGTTCAGCCCTCATCCCCGTCTCCGCCTTTATCTAAAATCTATACGATACGCCCGTTCTTATCTTATTTCGTAGCTCGATACGGTTTAAGCCTTTCCAGAAAATCTCCCGGTATCTTGAGCCCTAATTTTTGGGCCTTATCACAGGAATCAACAGCTTTGCCATATTCCCCTCTCTGGAAATACGCCACGGATATATTAAATAGCGCCTCGACGAGTTCCGGTCTTATCGCTATTGCCTTTTCATACGCCTCGACCGCCTTATCCTTTTCCCCCGAACGGAAATAAGCGTTACCGATATTATTGTAAGCATCGGCGTTATCCGGTTCTATTTCCAACGCTTTTTTGTAATGATCGATCGCTTTTTTATTATCGCCTAGATCGGCATACGCGTACCCTATGTTGATATATATTTCAGCGGAATCTTTTTTAAGTTCAAGGGCTTTCTCATAATAGCGCACCGCTTCCTCTTTATCGCCCTTATCGGAATAGGCATACCCCAGATCCGTATAAAGTCTCCAACTCTCAGGCGAATATTCGATAGTCCTTTTATAAAAAACCACCGGGTCCCGCCAATAGCCGTTCTGTTTGACCGTTAATAAAGATAGAACGGCTATAACCATGCCGGCAAGCGTAAGCCCGGTCTTACGTATATTTTTTTTATCCAAAGACCCTCGGAATACCTTCGCTACCAGGATAAAAATACCTATGGAAGGCATATACAGCCAGTGTTCGGCCATGTACGCGTTGACCGGGAACAGATTTGACACTGGCAGAAGAGTTACGATGGTCCAGCTTAACGCGAAAAAAACAAGCCCGGTCCTTTTATACTTTAGCAGCGCGAAGATCAGCAGGGATAATAGCCCCATACCTATAACAACCGCGGGGTCATTATACGCGAATAGCCTGCTCCCGTATTCCATATGAAGACCCACGGGAAAGAACAGCACCTTCACATATCCGGTCAATGCCGCGAAAAACCCGGGCAACCTTTCTATGAACGTGCTGTGTACAACTCCTTCCGCCAGAAGCTGTTTCAGCATAGTAACACGCAAAATAAGATATGCCGCGGTTACGGCAAGCGCCGGGGCCCAGAACTTCGGATTTACCTTTTCCTTGAAAGCATACCCGTAAATAGCGATAAGCGGCAAGAACATAACGCTGATCTCTCTCGACAATAAGGAAAGCACGTACGCCGCGATAGCCGCGACAAATAATGCGTCCTTCTTAGCCCTCTGACCTTTTATGTAAAAGATAAAGCTTAAAAGCATGAATAACACGGCCATGGGATCCGATCTTCCGGATATATAACTTACCGCTTCGGTATGCGCCGGGTGCGCCACAAAAAGAAGAGCCGTAATGGCAGCGAAAGATATGTCGCCGGAAATAAGTGATATCAGCCAAAATATCGAAACGGCCGATAATACGTGAAAAATCATATTCGTAAAATGGTATCCGCGCACATCAAGCCCCCACAGCCCATGATCCGCCATATAGCTGGCCATCTGCAAAGGCCTGTAAAATGCGAATTCTGTCTCTTTTGAGGAAATATCTCCGGAAAACATCTTCCCGAGGCTGGCAACGTCCTTTATATACAGATTATTCTTCACGAGATCTTCGTCGTCCCACACAAAAGCCCCGCCGAGGGAATTAAGATATACCGCGAGACCAAAAAAAACTATCATCAAAATAGGTAATATGGATGTCTTTATTTTGCTCATGGGGCCGGTCACCTTTTTCTATATCCGTCAAGTTTCTTTAAAACATCGGACTGGACATTTACTCCCAGGCCGACGGCCTTATCACAGTGATACGCGGCTTTTTCGTATTCTCCCGTCCTATAATATAAGAGCATAAGATTATTGTGGGCTCCGGCATCGCGCGGATATATCGAAAGCACTCGCTTATACGCGCCTATCGATTCTTCGACCTTCCCGGCTTTGTTATACACCGATCCTAGATTATAATACGCGTCGGTATAACCCGGATCAAGCCGGACAGCCTGGTTATAAGAACGTACGGCATTCTCGACATCGCCTGATCTGGTGTAAGCGTTACCAAGGTTATACTGCAAGCTGGCGTTGCGCGGAATTTTCATTATGCCTTTTTTAAGGATATTTACGCTTTCGCCGGGATTACCCTTATCCATATACAACGCGGCAAGCCTGTTATACACGTCCGGATACGCCTGGGAAACGCTCATTGCCCTGTTCAAAATGTCGATAGCGGCGCCAGCCTGGCCGCTTTTCGCGTACATATCGGCAAGATTAATGTACGTATTAATATACGCCGGGGCCAGTTCAATCGCTTTTTTATAATAAACGATAGCATCTTCTGTTTTTCCTTTATCGGCATAAACGTTCCCCAGATTATAATGCGCGTTAGCGAAAGTGGGTTTCAACTCTATGGCCTTTTTAAAATACGATACGGCCTTATCAACGGATCTTCCTTCATTCATATATACATTCCCGAGGTTATTGTACATCCTTGACGAATCGGAAGCGTATTTCAGGGTCTTTTCGTAAAAAACCTCGGGGCTGGTCCAATAGCCGTTCTGCTTGACCGTTACGACGCCATAAACGGCGATAAGACTGATAATAAAAACAAGGACGGGTTTAGCGTATTTTTCTTTGTCGGACATATCCGCCAAGAATCTGCCCGCTATCATAAAAAGCCCCACCGACGGAACATACATCCAATGTTCCGCCATATACGCGTTGATCGGATATAGATTGGAGACCGGTACAAGCGCCGCTAAAAACCACGCGAGACAGAAAAAAACTATCCTGTCCGTTTTTCGCCGCTGGCCCAGCACATACGCGACCGAAAGAATAAGAAGAATAAGCCCGGCCATGACCCGTATGTCCAGGATAGAGAAAGACCTTATGCCGTATTCCATATGAAGCGGATAAGGGAAAAACAACAGTTTTAAATAAGTAAAAAAAGCCGCAAAAGATCCTGCTACCCTCCCCAAAAAAGGGATGGTATCGCTCTCCCCTCCCATCACGTGTGAGAGAAAAGTGAACCTGGCAATCACATAAATGAGCATAAGAACGACAAACGGAATGAACCTACCTTTTTCGATGCCCTTGCCGAAAGAATAATGATACAGGAGAAGAAGCCCCGCGAGTATTATCGCGGTCTCCCTCGCTAAAAAAGCGCAGACACAAAAGACGAGGCTATACCACCATATTGTCCGGTTTTTCGTCTCAAAAGATCTTATGTAAAGTATCAACGTCAAAAAGATAAAAAGCGCAGCTAAAAGGTCCGACCGTCCGGAGATATAGCTCACAGCGCCGGTATGGATGGGATGCACGACAAAGAACAAAGCTGTAAAAAGCCCAGCTTTGCCTGACCTGAGCACGATTGAAGAGAACCGAAAAACAGAAAAAGCCACCAAAAGGTGCAAAATTATATTGAGAAGATGATACCCAAACGGATTTTCACCCCACAAGGCATTGTCTGCCGCATAAGAAAGCATCTGGAGCGGTCTATAGAACTTGAAATCAACGTGTTTTGTGGAAATATGACCCGAAAATATATCCCCAACATGTCCCCAACCCTTTATATATCCGTTCTTCTGGACGAGCATTACGTCATCCCAGATAAAACTGCCGTTCAAAGAATTGAAATAAACAACCCCGCCCACCAATATTATCAGAAGAACAGCACGTAAGTTCCACCGCCTGATATCCGCGGCACCCTCACGAACAGCATGTCCCTTTTCGAGAACCTTCCGGTTGTCTCTCTGTCTCGAGAGGAATTTACGGACCTGCCGTGGTTTTAGATTTAACCTCCCGGCTATTTCCTGAATAGACATCTTATCCGAGTTGTCCCGGATGAACCGTTCATGTATCTCTTTCATGCCGTTATCCCCTGACGGATCACTTTCCTCTGTAAGGCGCTAATTCTCTTAAAAATTCCGGCGAAACTTTATATCCCAGCCTGATAGCATTATCACAGTATTTCACGGAGTCAGCATATTTCCCGTTCTTAAAACATATAAGCGCCAAATTATTATGGGCTTCCGCGTCGTTCGGCGTGATCTCCAGTACCCTCAAAAAACGCGTCATAGCCCGCTCCATATCACCCCTGGCGAAATACGCCGTCCCCAGATTATAATGGGCGTTGACATATGCCGGGTCTAAAACTATGACCTTTTCATAATGCTCGATCGAAAGATCGGCTTTACCCATATTTGAATACATATTCCCAAGGTTATAAATCGCGTCCGTATATTTAGGGCTTATCTCCACGGCCTTTTCCCAATAATATACGGCCTTTTCCACGTCGCCCATATCTTTATAAATATTACCGAGGTTGAAGTACATCTTCGGATATTCCGGGTTGATCTTTATGGCTGAATCAAGCAGTTCAACGGCCTCTTTATACCTGGCCGTTTCGGAATACAAAATACTTAGATTATTGTACGCGTCGATATGATTGGGGTTAAGCTCGATAGCCTTTTTCCAAAGTTTTACCGCTTCTTCCTCCTTTCCTTCAGCGCGGTATTCGGTAGCGAGGCTGCTTAATGTCCTTACGCTATCCGGAACATATTCGAGCGTCTTCTCATAGAACTTTACCGGAGTAC
>CAZOMD010000073.1:9087-9884 GCA_964580895.1 uncultured Planctomycetia bacterium
CGTTGTAATTCACGGTAAGCGCCGAATAACCGCCCACGAGGACCACTGTTAAAAATATCCCGACAGCCTTAAACCTTACCCCGGCATAAATATCCCTCAGAACCTTGGCTATGATCAGGAAAAATCCGATAGACGGCACATAAAGCCAATGTTCGGCCATATAAGCTATCGGGATAGGGTACAGGTTCGAAAGCGGGAGAAGAGCGATGAAAAACCAAGAGACGGAAAAAAACGCGTACCGGTATTTTGCCCGCTTCTTGAACGTATAGCCCAAAAGAGACAGGACGATACAGGCCCCTGAAATAACTTTGATATCCGTGAATTTAAACAGTTTTACACCGTACTCCACGAAATGCAGTTTGAGCGGCAGAACGAGTATCCTGAGATAATCCGTGACCGCCGCGAAAAAACCAGGCACACGCTGGAATAATGTCGATGAGGCCGTAAAATGCGGCAAGAAGCCTTTAAGATAAATAACCCTGAACAATATGTAAAGACCGGCTACCGCGGCTAGCGAAAAAATCTCGCGAAAAAGTACAGGCCTTTTTGAGAAATAGTGGTACAAAAGAACGAGGAGCGGCAAAATAAGACTGTTCTCTCTCGAAAAAAGAGCGGCGGAGTAGAATAAAAGCATTAGACCGTAACTAAAAAGACCGGCCTTATCGGAACTCTTTATATACATCGCGTATGAAAGCATCATAAAAAGAAGCGCCAGTGAATCCGCCCTCCCAGACATGTAGGCCACCGCCGCGACATGGACCGGATGCACGATATAGAGCGCGGCCGTCAAAGCGCCG
>CAZOMD010000074.1:0-9871 GCA_964580895.1 uncultured Planctomycetia bacterium
CATGAAAGGGTTTTCAGTTTTTTTTTTTTTTTTTTTATGTTTCGCGGCTGAAGGTTCCGGCCGTAGTGCGGGAGGGATATAAGATATCCTGAAGGAAAAAGGAGAGGTTAAAGTTTTTGTCGCTGAAGTCAAGCAATCTCAAGGGGAGATGAAAGCGGATACGGCCGGTCTGCGTAAGGCGGTCGAGAACGCCCTGGAAACGAGGATGACGCTTAGTTTTAAGCCGGTATCCAATATCGAGGAAGCGGACATAGCCGTGGAATGCGACATAAATGAGTTTTTTTGGACTGATGCCGATCCTGTCGATAACATAGCCGGGCTTGGCGCGATAGCCTATGACGCGGCCATAAAGGAAAATTATTCGCGTATGCAGGCCGTTTTTGCCGTAAAGGACCTTAAAGAAAAGTTCACCAAAAGGGCGAAGGATAAGGGGAAACCTTTGTGGGAAGAAAATGTAAAAGCCACTATAACAAGCAAAAAGATGGGCAAAGAGGAAAGTGTCGCTCTGATGAACGAAAAAATAACGAAAATATTCATGCGGGACTGTTTCAGCAAGAAGATGTCAGAAAAAAAATGAAACTGTGGGGCTCCACTAGGAGAATAGATTGGCCAGTCACGATTATTATTCCGTTCTGGGAGTAGGGGATGGCGCGGCTCAGGAAGATATCAAGAAGGCATACAGGAAACTCGCGTTAAAATTCCATCCTGATAAAAACCCCGGGGATAAAAAGGCGGAAGAAAAATTTAAAAGTGTTTCAGAAGCCTATTATACGCTCGGGGATCCTAAACGCCGAAAAGAATATGACAACCTGAGGCGGCTCGGCGCCAAAGCGGAGGATTTTTCATCGGCACAGGGATTCGATTTTTCAGAATTCTCGAAACATTTTTCCCGCGGCCATAGCGGCGGTTTCTCCACGGGATCTATCTTTGACGATATTTTCAAAGATGCGTTCGCCACGGGCCGAGGCGGATCCAGGTATACGCGTTTTTATACACAAGGCGCGGAACCGTCCCAGGAATGGGACGGAGGTGCAGAGGAAGTCAATACCGATATCTCGGCCGTACTGCCTATCCCCAGAGAACTTGTAAATAAGGGCGGGGAGGCCAAGTTCAGACTTTCCAATGGTAAGAATGTGGCGCTCACCATTCCCGCCGGGACAAAAAACGGCCAGAAGATGCGGCTCAGAGGGCAAGGCAATGTCTGTCCGCATTGCCGGCATAAAGGCGATCTTATCGTCACCGTAAAGATCAAACAGTAGAACTTTTCCCCGGTAACGTTATAAACCCTATCCTTGTTCGCAAAAGGTCCTTATGTTAAGATAATACCCCCGGAACCTTTAGGGGGGACCCTATAATGACAACTACACTTATTGTTGACGGTTATAACGCGATAAACGCTATCCCGGAGATCAAGAGTGATATAGCGCGTGGGTTATCTTTTGCCAGAGAGTCGATATTGGCTTTGAGCAAGGAGTTTGCCCGTTCCAGCGGATATATTACCGATGTCAAGGTTGTCTTCGACGGGAGAGACCGTTACCGCGGTGATGCCGCTTTCGGTTTCGGAGGCAGAAGAGAATGTATATTTTCCGGGACGGGGACAGGGGATGAAAAAATTATAGAGACGATAAAAGAGGCGTCCCGAAAAGGGAGAGTCGTCGTAGCGTCTAACGACAATTATGTCCGTAATAATTCCAGAGCTTATGGCGCGGCTATTATGTCGTCGGAAGATCTTTTAAGGCGGAAGGGTGGGGACAGGCGTCGCGCCCGAAGCGGTTCGTCAGCGAAAAGAAAGGGCTCCGAGAAGAGGATCGGACACAGGTCCGCCGCGGAAATAACCGAACAGTATCGGAAGGACCTGGGGATGGCGTGAATGACGGTTCGCGGGTTCGCCAGTTCTCTGGTTCATTAGTTCGTTGGTTAGTTGCAAAGATTCAGAGGGTCAGAGGCAAAGTTCCGTAGGACGTAGGATGTCCGCTCGCGTCGCTCGATGGGATGTAGGACGAAAGATGCGGCTAAAAGCAATGGAAACGTCCCACGATACAATGGTACGATGGAAAACGCCGTGCGCCATGCTCTATGCTATTATATGAAAAACAACGATCCGATATCACAGATGATAAAAGCTAAGGCGGTCCTTTCTCCCATGTCGGGGATAACGGATCTGCCTTTCCGGATGATGGCCAGAAAATTCGGATGCGCTTTCGCGTTCACCGAGATGGTCGATATTAACGGCATAGTGTATAAGAACCGAAAGTCGTTAAAATATCTTGAACGGGCAAAAGGAGACGAACCATTGGGGATACAACTTGTCGGCCAGGACCTGGAAAAATTCCTTATCGTAGCTGAGATATGCGAAGAAAAAGGGTTCGCGCTCATAGACATAAACGCCGGCTGTCCTGCCAGGAAGGTCGTTAAGGCAGGTAAGGGCGCGGCGCTTATGAGAGACACGGCCAAGCTCGCGAAAATAGTTTCAGGGGTGGCCAGACACGTTTCGATACCGGTTACCGTGAAAATACGGAGCGGATGGGACGAAGATAACCTTAACTATCTCGAAACGGCAAAGGCCGTTGAGGCCGAAGGCGCGAGCGCCATCTGTATACATTCCAGGACGAAAGAACAGATGTACAGAGGTAAGGCCGAGCATAATGTGACCAGAGAGACGAAAGAAGCCGTCGGAATACCGGTATTCGCCAGCGGGAACATATTTACTGCTAAAGACGCGGTAGACGTCCTTAAGTATACCGGATGCGATGGTGTTTTTGTGGCAAGAGGCGCTTTGGGAAAGCCTTGGGTGTTCAGGGAGATCAGCGACATGATCAATGGGAAGACAGTTCAGCGGCCGCCCTCGTTCAATGAGCTAAAAGACGTTATACGCAAGCATTTCAAACTGCAGGTAAGGTATTACGGAGAATTCCTTGCTTTTAAAAGGATGTATAAACATATGACGTGGTACTTGAAACGTTATAAGAACATAGACGATGTCATGAAGGTGTTTTTGAAAGTTGAGGACGCCGCTTCTTTTGGCGATCTTATGGATAGGCTTATACTGGATGAAAATGGCCGTTTGCGTTTGATCGCGTCTTAACTTTTTCGCGGGCCCGAGGCCCGGGGTGGATAGGGTAAGATCAGGGAGGTGACAAGGTGGAGATAATACTTGCGTCGATGTCGGAAAGAAGGTCCCGCATATTGACGGAGTGCGGGATAATCCATAAGGTCGTGCCCAGTCATACGGAAGAGCGTACGGGCGATTCCGGCGATGTGTCGCGAGTGGTGGTAGAGAACGCCGTGAAGAAAGCTGAAAGCGTGGCTCGGGATTATCCCGGGGCTATTGTGATAGGGGCGGATACGCTTGTTCTTCACGGGGATACTGTTGTCGGGAAACCCGTGGACGAAGATGAGGCCCTAGATATGCTTAAAAGGTTTTCCGGCGGCGAGATAGAAGTTTATACGGGATTATGTGTCAGGCTTATGTCTCGAGGTAAAAAATCTTCCGGCTTCGAGAAAAGCGGGTTAAAAGTCGTAGAACTTTCGGATAAAGAGGCTGAAAAATATTTTAGGCTACTGGCGCCTTACGATAAAGCCGGCGGGTTTTCCATAGAAGGCGTAGGTTCTTTGCTTTTTGACGACATTAAAGGTTCTTATTTCAACATTCTCGGGCTTCCCATGGAAAAACTAAGCGGTCTTTTCCGCGAGATAGGCGAGGATATCGTAAATTACATCAAGATGTGATATCGTCCTAAATTTTGCGATAGTGGAATTTACCCGCTTTGTCCTTATGTTTAGATCTATCCCATACCTAAAGCGGTATGGCAGGTTCCATGTCGGTAGATATGCGGGAGAGGGGTCTTTGGGGTCATCCGCGAAATATGCCATGAAAACAAACTACATTATACCATTCTTTATCATCCATAAAGGATGTCCATACCAATGTGTTTTCTGTGACCAAAAAAGTATCAGTGGCCGAGAAATGGTTTCGCCGAGCGATATTCCCGCCAGGATAGAAGAATATCTTTCGACTATGCCGGCGGAAGGCGCCAGGATAGAGGTTGGTTTTTTTGGAGGCTCTTTTACCGGGCTTAACGCGGAGGCGCAGGAGAAATTTCTTATTCCCGTTCAGAGATATATCAGGTCGGGACGTATTCGTGGGATAAGGTTATCAACGCGGCCTGATCTTATCGACCGGGAAAGATTGAGGCTTCTTAAGGCATACAATGTCGTATGCATAGAACTTGGTATACAATCCATGTCGGATGCGGTGCTTAAGGCGGCTAAGAGGGGGCATACGGCCCTTGCCGCGGAAAAGGCGTCCAAGCTGATCTTGGACTGGGGTTTTGACCTGGCCCATCAGATGATGGTGGGATTGCCCCGGAGCACGGCCAGTAAAGAATACTATACCGCCCGCAGGATAAAGGATATGGGCGCCGCGGCCGTAAGGATATATCCCTTAGTCGTCATGGAAAATACGGAGCTCGCGGATGAATGGGAAAAAGGAGAGTATTTCCCGCTTACTGAGGATGAGGCGCTCGAGCGCTCGGCGCGTCTCATTTCTTTTTTTGAGGTAAATTCGATAAAGGTCTTACGATGCGGGCTTCATCCCTCCGAAGCCCTTATGGAAAAAAAAGGTATGCTTGCCGGGCCATTCCATGAATCTTTCAGGAGCAGGGCCGAAAGCAGGATATTTTCGATCATGCTGGAGAAAATGGCCAGTGATAAGCGTTGTCTCGGCGAAGGGATAGGAAAGGTCTATTACAATCCTAAGGACGAATCGGCGTTAATGGGATTCGGCGGCGGGAATAACGGCAAGATGGTCTTGATCTCGTCGAAGGGTAAAGATCTTTTCGAGAAAGGAGAAGATGTCCCCCGGGGATGTTTTCTCGTTAAAACGAAGTCCTCTTCCTTTGTCCTCGATAGAGGCATCATCATAGAGGATTCGTTCGGCGTTATCGAGTAAGGCCGCGGGTGGAGGAGGTTATCCTTAAGATGCTGATAGTCCATGACAATAGACTCCCTGAAGAATATATCAGCGCCTTAAAAGGGAAATTACCTTCCTGCCGAATGCTTCCTTTTAGCGGAATGCCTTCCGCGGGATCGGTTTCGGTGTATAGGTCAATATACTCTCATCCCGATATATATTTTTTTCAAGTGGATGCGAATACCATCATTCATTCCCCGTCCGTGGCGAGAACCGTGCTTCGGGAGCTCTCAGGCCAGGGTGTAAGCCTTATAAAAGGTGAGAGATCTCCCCAGGGACATTATCCCGAGACCGCCGCGTATAATGCCGTGCGGGTAGGCTCTCTTGTATTCCACAACATGGGATATACCGACAACGCTATCCGGCGGGTGGTATACGAAAAAGGGCTGTCATTTTTTAGCGTAACTCAGGGATATACCAGGTGTTCGGTTGTCCCGGTTGGCAGCGACGCCCTGATCACGTCGGATGAAGGGATAGCTAAAACCGCGAGACTGGCGGATATCAAGACGTTGCTTATCTCGCCGGGGTATGTAACTCTTCCAGGGGAAAAATATGGATTTATAGGAGGGGCTTCCGGGACAGGCCCTTCCGGCGAAGTTATATTTCTCGGCAGTTTAGAGGGGCATCCCGAACACGGTGAGATATGTGATTTTCTCAGGCAGTGCGACACAAAATGGATAGAGCTTCAAGGTCTTTCTCTTTACGACGCGGGAACACTAATGGTGTTTGGTTAGCGGAGTCGCCGGTTAGTTGTGAAGAGCCAAAGAGTCCCAGCCGGAGGCTGGTCAGCCTTAGGCTGAAAAGATTCAGAGAGTCAGAGCGGAAGAAGAAGCAAGAGGCAAGAAGCAATGATCTGGCAAACTCTAATCACGCGGGAGTTCCCCACCTGTGAGGGTGGGGGTGAGAGCAGGGTGCCGCAAAGTGGCTCGGGCGGGGCCCGAAAAGAATGATACCACCGCTGTAAGGCGGTGGAGGTTCATGCGCGAAACCGGAAACTCTAAATAAACTCAAATGCCCTAAACTCAAAAATCAAAACCGCATGATCCGGGAGGCAGAACTACAAGAGTTGCTAAGAGGAAAAGATAGAATAACATTTTAATATTCGTGCTTTGAGTTTTGTGTTTTGAGTTTTAAATTTATTTAGAATTTAGGATTTAGAGTTTAGGGTTTAAAGCTTATCGGGCTTTGCCGGCAGGCGTATCCGCCCGGGAAAGGCGATTTTAATTTTCACCGTGCTATGCGCTATTTGCTACACGCTGTACGCTAAAGCTTACGTTTGCCTCGGGGCCAATCGGTTAATTGACAATACCGCTTTTAAACATGTATAATCTAAGAAAATTATATTATTGTACTTGTAAAGTCTAACGGTTAGATAAGTTTTTTTTGATGTGGAGATCTGGAGAAGCCAAAAGAGGGGTAAATATGCCTAAAGGGAAAAAACATTATTTATCGTGTTTTATTCTAGTATCTTATATCTTTTCCCTATCCGGATGCGCCGGGATAGGATGGTTTCTTGCCGGGGCTGGAACGGCGGCAGCGGTAGTGACGCTATCTGACCCGGGAGAGAAAAATACATCTGAGAAAACAGCTGAAAAGACGGATGAAAAGACAAAAACTAAAGTAGACAAGTAGACGCGAATTTATCCCTTACAGTTCGCTTTAAGCGAACTGTAAGGGGCTGCGCAATCCCGGATTTTGATTTTGTCCGGTGGAGGATAGCGAAGGCGATAAGACGGCGCACGCAAGATATTAGATCTAAAGATAAGGCGATGACCACAAAATCAGGATATCCTCCTAAGTGCCGCATGCCATAAAAACCTCCATTTTAAAAGACAGGACAAGTTATGGAAAAAGAATTCATGGATATTGCCATTCTTGAAGCGTATAAGGGCATAGAGAATGGGCACGGCGGGCCGTTCGGGGCCGTATTAGTGAAAGAAGGTAAGGTATTGGCGGCAGGGCATAACACCGTTCTTAAGGACAATGATCCAACCCATCACGCGGAGATAAACGTGATCTCTCAAGCGTCGGCTAAGTTGAGGGATTATGATCTTTCCGGTTCTGTTATTTTTTCGACGTCCGAACCTTGCCCCATGTGTTTTTCCGCCATACATTGGGCGAAGATAGGGAAGATATTTTACGGGACCGAGATCGAGGAGGCGCGGAAGCTCGGATTTAACGAGCTTACGATACCCGTTTCCAGGATGAAGAAAGAGGGCGGGTCTACAGTAGATATCTCGCCGGGTTTTATGCTGCCGGAATGCAGACAGCTTCTTGACGCTTGGCGGCGCATGCCGGATAGAAAAGTGTATTGAGCAGGGGATATCCAGTTCACCAGTTGCCGGTTAACCAGTTGGCCGGTTAGACAGCTAGGAAAATACGAGATCCCTGCCTTTGCAGGCAAAACAAAGTTTATGATAAACCCTAAACACGAAATACTAAACCCGAAATAAACTCAAAGGCTACAAGCTCAAAACCCAGAACCGTACGATTCATAAAAAAGAGGGTTTTGATGTGACGTGTTTTGAGTTTTATATTTTGGATTTTGACTTTGTTTCGAGTTTCGGATTTCGGGTTTTGAGTTTGTTGGTTATTGATGTCTGTCTATTGATTATTTTTTTACCAAAACCGAATATTTTAAACGATACCATGTCACATATAGACGATTTTTTTAAGGAAAGCGGTATCCTGGCCGGAAAACTTTACGGTTATGAGACGCGACCGCAGCAGCTTTCGATGGCCTTGGCGATAGAAGAGGCCATATCATCGGGCAGGAACCTTATCGTGGAAGCCGGGACGGGCATCGGGAAGAGCCTCGCGTACCTTATCCCGTTTATTACCTGGGCGGTCGAAGAAGATAAGAGGGTGGTGATCTCGACATATACCAAGACATTGCAGAACCAGTTGTACGTGAAGGATCTGCCGTTCGCGAAAGACGCGCTCGGGCTGAAATTTGAATATGCCTTATGCCTCGGGTCCGAAAATTACGCTTGCCTTCGCAAGGCCAGGCGCGCTGTCCTGCCTGATATTTTTGGGAGCGAGAGGCGTAAAACCCAGAAAAAAAAAGTGGAAAAATGGCTAAAAGAGACTGACAGCGGTCTCTTGATAGATATGGATTTTTCCCCGGACGAAGCGGTTTGGAAGGTCTTTTCGCGCGAAGCGGACATGTGTTTTGGGAAAAAATGCCGGTACAGGGATGAGTGCTTTTATTACGCGGCGAAGGAAAAACAGAATAGATCACATGTACTTATCACCAACCATTCTCTTTTATTTTCGGATATAACTTCGAGGTCGGGTGTCCTGCCGGACTTCCATGGTCTTGTGCTTGATGAGGCGCACATGCTGGAAGATGTGGCGACGGCGCATTTCGGACGGTCTGTCAGCAACTTATGGATAAAGCGTTTTACGGATGATGTCCTGGGGCTTCTCGAAAAACTGGGGACCGTCCCGGCGTTTTTGGGAGAGGGAAGAGGCATTCTCGCGGATGTAGAAAAATGTCTCACACGGTCTCTGGAAGCGTCTAAAATTTTTTTTGATGGAGCGATAGACGGAATAAAAACGCGAAACGGTACAGCGGAATTCAATCCACAGGTTTTTACGGCGGAGGATATTAGGGATGCTCTTTCGAAGGTGGCCGCCGCGTTAGACCGGATGAACGGGCTTTCCGAAGATGAGGATATTTTGGGGGAGATAAAGGCGTATTCCGATAGATGCGGAAAATATATCGATTCGCTGGAGTTTATTTTCAGCCAGGAGGACCAGCAGTACGTTTTCTGGATCGAAATATCGGAACGGAAGCCCGTTCCGGCGGTCTCGTTCCATGCCACACCCGTTGATATAAGCGAACTGATGAACGCGTCCTTATTCAGCAAGGTGACCCCGGTAGTCCTGACCTCGGCGACATTGTCCCTGTCAAGGGGAAAGCCGGATTTCGAATTCATAAAAGCCAGGCTGGGGCTTCATGATCCCCTGGAACTCGCGCTCGATTCTCCGTTCGACTACGCTGAAAATGTTATTATGTATATACCTGAAGGGATGGCGGACCCTATCAGGTCTTCCGAAAGATATCGGGACAGGGTGACGGGCGAGATCGTAAAGTTGTATGACATCATGGGGGGCGGGATATTCGTCCTTTTTACCAGTCATGAAATGTTGAATGTTATCCACGGGAGGATAAGCGAGAGCAGGGAAGACATAAAGATACTCAAACAGGGCGAGATGCCGCAATATGTACTGCTTGATGTTTTCAAGAAGAACAGGGATAGCGTATTGATGGGAACTCTTTCGTTCTGGCAGGGGGTTGATGTCCCGGGGAGTTCGCTGGAGTGCGTTATCATAACAAAACTCCCGTTCTCGGTTCCGACGGATCCGGTAAATGCCGCTCGCATCAGGGCTATACGGGAAAATGGAGGGAACCCTTTTTTTGAGTATCAGTTGCCCGAAGCCATAATAATGTTCAAGCAGGGTTTTGGACGGCTGATACGGAAGAGCACGGACCGCGGGGTGGTCGCCGTGTTCGATGAAAGGATAAACACGAGGGAATATGGACGCGATTTTATAGAAGCGATTCCGGCCTGCCGGATAACCGATAACGTAAATGACGTGAAACAGTTCTTTTCTCCCTCATCCGAGGCGTGAGCAGTGGGTGTATTTCGATACGCTCCAACTCTACCCCGATATCGCTAACAGGGCAGGCCATGCTTCACTTTGACCTACAAACCCCTGAATCTTGAAAATGTATAACTATTGTTGTATAGTAAGATAATATTGTCGGCTATAATACAACGTTCGCCTTTGCCGGATGATTTTCATGCTATTGGGCCAGGGCGCCTGCCGGCAGGGAGTTAATTCGCACTTATCACTTACGCTCCCTTTGGTCGCGTAAGTGATGTGCTCATT
>CAZOMD010000075.1:0-8966 GCA_964580895.1 uncultured Planctomycetia bacterium
ATCCATTTTACACCGATTTTAGTCATACTGCTCATTATACAGCACCGGTCCGGCCGTGTCCAATATCGGACCGCGCGCAGCAGTTTAGGGCAGGTTTAAAACTCGCCTCGCTCCGCCTTACCGCTCCTTTGGTTCGATATGGACCGATATAAAAGTTTCTTCTCCGAATTCTTTCTTTATCTCGTCCTCCACGTCCGTGGAAATATGATGCGCTTCGGTAACGCGAAGGTTCTTGTCGACTTCTATATGGAGGTCGATCGCGATATAGTTCCCGATCCTCCGTGTTTTTAGATCATGCGGCGCCAGGACCCCGGGAACGCTCCGGATAATATCCAGAATCCTATCCTCCGTCTCCTTGCCTAAGGACGCTTCCAACAGTTCATTAACCCCGCCCAGCGAACTATTGATCGCGGTTTTTATGATAAAAAAGCTAACCGCGACGGCGGCTATCGGGTCAAGTATACGCCACGCTTCCCCCATCCATATCGCCCCGCCTATCCCCAGCATCGTCCCGACGGATGAAAAAGCGTCCGATCTATGATGCCACGCGTTCGCGACAACAGCTTGGCTATTAATGGCTTTGCCGATTTTAACCGTGTAACGGTACAGCCATTCTTTGGTGATTATAGAGAGAATAGCGGCATAAAAAGCTATTTTGCCGGGTTCGGGGATATCCCCCCCCCGATAGATATTGACGATACTCTGCCCTCCCACGCAAAATATCTTCAGTCCGATAGCCAATAACATGACCCCTATTATGACTGACGACAGCGTTTCAACCTTCCCGTGTCCGTAATCATGTGATTTATCAACGGGTTTCGCTATGAACCTGAAGCCTATCAGGACCACGATATCTGTGGCGAAATCGGATAAAGAATGAAAAGCATCGGCTACCATGGCCCCGCTTTTCGCCGTAAGACCGGCCGCCAATTTTAACGATGTTAGAACGATATTTACGAAAAGTCCTGCCCAGGTGACCCTGTTCGCCTTAGTTATCCTGTCTTTCACGGACTCCGCTCCTTAGTTAAGCCGGGGGCCGACAATTTAAACGGCCCTGTTCGATCTCTGCCGCTATCGTATTATTTTACAAGTATACCTCTGGTAGCCTATTATTAAAAGCTGTGAAAGGAGAAATTTCCGGCGGCACGGCTAAGCTGGTGGATAGTGACCGAGGATCGGTGAATAAAAACCGGCGAACCGCGAATAGTAGCCGGATAAATTCTAAATCCTAAGCCGAAACAAATCCTAAATCATAAACTCTAAACCCTAAATAAATCCAAAACACAAAATCTCAAATTCAAAACCACTGTTTTGATTTTGTAGATTTTAGACATTTGAGTTTATTTAGAGTTTAGTGTTTTGTGTTTAGGGTTTGTCTGAATATTGTTTCTTGCTTCTTTTTCTAAACCCATGACTCTCAACTATCTGGCCAATTGGCTAACAACAAACTACAAACAACAAATTTCAAACTACATCCTTCGTCCCACGTTCTTTGGAGTCAGCGGAACTATCGGATCCCGCACCGCCGCCTAAGGCGAATGGTCCGGGATATATCACTTATTCCGGGACATCTGTTTGCGCTTATTCTCGTCCAGATATAGTTTTCTTATGCGTATGTTCTTCGGCGTGATCTCTACCAACTCATCGTCCTCGATGAATTCGAGGGCGAATTCGAGCGTCATTTCACGCGGCGGGATAAGCTGGAGGGCTTCGTCCGAACCGGCGGCGCGCATATTAGTCAATTTCTTCCCTCTTATGGCGTTCACCACAAGATCGGCTCCCTTATTATTGACCCCGACTATCATGCCTTCATACAAGTCGTCCCCGGGGCTGACGAAGATCTCTCCCCGCGCCTGTAGATTGAATAACGCGTAGGCCACCGCTTTCCCCGGCGTCTGTGATATGAGCACCCCGGTTTGCCGCTTGGGCATTTCCCCTTTGTATGGCTGGTATTCAAGAAAATTCTGATACATGATCCCGTTGCCTCTCGTCATCACGAGGAACCCGCTCCTAAAACCGATCAACGCCCTTGACGCTATGTTGAATTCCATGCGGCACGCCCCGGTCGACGTTATATACAGCTTTTTCATCTCCGCCTTGCGTTCGCCTATAGCCTGCATGACGGCGCCCTGATATCCCGGGTCTACTTCAATCGTGACTTCCTCTACCGGCTCCAGGACCTGGCCTTCGGTCTTTTTATAGATCACCACTGGTTGCGAAACTTCCATTTCGTAGCCCTCGCGCCTCATCGTCTCGATCAGTATCTCAAGATGAAGTTCTCCCCGACCCGAAACCTTGAACCTTTCCCCGTTATCGACCTCATCGACCCTGATACCGACATTGATCATGGCCTCATGCGCCAGTCTTTCGCGTATATGCCTCGACGTCAGGAACCTGCCGCCGTCCTTCCCCGAAAGGGGGCTTGTATTGTGGGAAAAATTCATGGAGATGGTCGGTTCATCGATCTTTAACGCCGGCAGTCCCTTGGGATCGTCGATGGACGCCAATGTCTCCCCGACCTCTACATCCTCTATCCCGGATATAGACACGATATCTCCGGCCGTGGCTTCCGCCGCCTCGAACTTTTTCAGGCCCCGGTATTTCATTATCTTGGTAACAGTCCCCTTCGCGATAGTTCCGTCGCGTTTAACCAGGGCCACCGCTTCGGTCGTCTTCACGTGCCCGTGAAAGACCCGTCCGATCGAGATAAGCCCGACATACGAATCGTAATCCAGCATGGTCACCTGCATCTGAAAAGGAAGGTCCGGATCGGCCACCGGAGGTAAAACCCTGCGCAGGATCGTCTCTAAAAGGGGCTTCACGGACTCTCTGGCGTCATCGAGGTCCAGTACCGCGTACCCCTCCTTCCCCGAGGCGTATACGATCGGAAAATCTAGCTGTTCGTCGCTCGCGTTCAGTTCGCAAAAAAGATCGAACGTCATATTGGCGACCTCATCCGGCCTGGCATTAGGACGGTCTATCTTATTTATGACAAGTATGGGTTTTAAATGCAGCTCCAGCGATTTTTTCAGCACGAACTCCGTCTGCGGCATGGGCCCCTCGAACGCGTCCACGAGAAGCAGCACCCCGTCGACCATCTTGAGGATACGTTCGACCTCGCTCCCGAAATCGGCGTGGCCGGGAGTATCGACGATGTTGATAAGCACGCCTTTATATTCCAGCGACGCGTTCTTGGAAAGGATCGTGATCCCTCTCTCCTTCTCAAGAGGATTGGAATCCATGATGGTGGTCTCTCCCTCCTTGAAAATATGCGCGCCGGTATATTTCAGGATCGCGTCAACAAGCGTCGTCTTACCGTGATCGACGTGAGCTATTATGGCTACGTTCCTGACGTCTTTTCTTCTTTTTTGGTTTACCATGGTTTAAAGTCCCTTTTTAAATGCCGCATATATTACCACAATCGGCGCTAAATAGCTACGGGAAGTTGGACACTGGCTTACTTTTGTTCAGTGGTTCTCTAGTCCCGCTGGTTACAAAGAACGTGGGACGGAGGAACAGTCAAAAAGTCGAAAAGTCTAAAGGTCAGAAAGTCGAAGAGTCAGAGGCGGGGGAGAGAAGCAAGAGGCAATATCATGACAAACCCTAAACACAAAACACTAAACTCTAAATAAACTCAAATATCTAAAATCTCCAAAATCAAAATAGTGGTTTTGAATTTGAGATTTTGTGTTTTGGATTTATTTAGGGTATGAACCTCCACCGCCTTACAGCGGTGGTATCATTCTTTTCGGGCCCCGCCCGAGCCACTTTGCGGCACCCTGCTCTCACCCCCACCCTCACAGGTGGGGAACTCCCGCGTGATTAGAGTTTATCTCCGGCGGCTATTCACTGTTCCCCGTCTTAGTCGGGACACCTGATTTATCCGACAACTCGACAAAGGCTTCCAATACCTGCTTCCTGCGGAATTTACGGACGGTAACGATAAGTCCGCACCGCTCGAATGCCTCCGCCCCTTTTACCTCTCCCTTTTTGATGTAACGACACCACTGGGCAAGAGTATTCGGCCCCGGCGCCTCCTGCTGTTTTAACCGCGTTATGTCTATCCCCGTGACCAAAGCCACTTTTTCAAGCGGCACCCCGCCGCCCATTACCCAGCCGTTGCCGTAGGGATGTATATAGACCGGCAATCTGTCATATTCGTCAAGGATCTCCCCGACCAATTCTTCCAGGATGTCCTCCAAAGTTACCATTCCTAATATCTTCCCGCTTTTGTCTTGGACCAGGCCGATATGCAGCGCCCCTTGCATCATCTCTTCCATCACGACGGAAATATTCGTATCGGCGTCAAACGACTTCATGGGCCGGACGATAGCCTTTAAGCTCGGGTCGGCGGGGTTCGCGTGGAGGGCGTAGATCACGTCCTTAAAGTTTATATATCCCGTTATTGTCTGCGGGTCGCCTTCCTTCGTCGAGACCGGGAAACGGGTATGCATGTCCATGTGCGCCTTTACCAGCGCCTCCGATAACGACGAATAGACCGGTATCGTGGATATTTCCTCCGCTGGAATAGCTATCTCCTTGACGGGGCGCGTCGAAAGTTCCGCCGCGGAATGTACGATCTTTTCCTCGCGTATACCGATGATCCGGGAAGCCCTTGCCACGGAAGCGGCAATTTTCAGTTCATGGATATTCGGGGAATTATAATTTTCAAGGTCAGTGATCTTCCTCGAGCCTATTTCCGTTATCAATTTAACGATCTTCTCCAAAAGCGAAACGACCGGGGAACAAACGACATAAAGCGACCTCATGGCCGGGGACAACCTCAACGAGACCCATTCGCGGTTCTTTAAGGCGAAATTCTTGGGCACAAGCTCCCCAAAAATAATAGCTAACATGCTCAAAGGTATTATGAATACGACAAGGGAAAGGATATCCGCCGCCAGCTGCGATATATTCAAGTGCTTTAACAAATAGGGCGCCAGGGTCTCATCGACACCCGCGCCGCCCACCGCGGCGGCGATGACCCCGAATAAAGTGATCCCCAGTTGTATAACCGCGAAGCTTCCCTCGATCCTTTCTTTCATAAATAAGGCGTCTTGCGACCCGCGTTTATTTTCATGAACGAACCCTCGCAACCTCGCCCGGGATACCGAGGCAAGCGCCATTTCGTAGGCGGCGAATACCGCGTTCAAAAGAAGCATGATAAAAATAACGATTAGCGAATACGTAAAAAGCATTTTAATCCCTTTTTATTTATCTCCGGGGACACGCCCCGGCATTCGATCCATTAATTATAGACTTGTTCCGCGATTATGGCAAGGAGAAGAGGGGTGACCCCGCCGCTCTAATACCGCGTTATGTCCGGGTGTTCTTCTGTTCTCTATTTCGCTGGTTTTTCTAGTCCGACAAAGGACCCAACGAACCATGTACCTCCGCCTCAGCGGACTGCTTCGAGGTGTTCATCTTTTAACGGGGTACAGTCATTATGGCGGGAAAAACCGGAAGGCACAAGGATTTTGGAGCGATCTGCCTCTTGGCTTTAGTTCTGATGGGATAGATAAACACTTAAGCGATCACTATTTACCTATTTTAACCGCGTACCCCTTGCTTTCACTGACAGGCTCGCCATTGATCTTGTCTTTCCAGTAAGTCGGACTAAGATGTCTATGGCAATAATTCTCGTGGTTATAAATGCTAAGGGTCTGCTTGCAAAGCGGATACTCGCATTTTCTATGCATTGGCGAAGTTTTTATATTCATATTTCTTCCTTTTGTATTTTTAAGTATACCACATTACAAGGATATAATCGAGCTTTTAAAACCCTTAAAGACTGGCCTCCGGCTTGATCGCATAAGCGGCGCGACGTAACTCGGCATTCTCTAGGAGTCGGGGTCAAGATCAAAAATGTGTACGGTTTTTTGGGGGCCTTATCGCGCGTCTTCTTAAGTTCCCGATTAAATCATTTTTGCGACACAAAGAGCCTGGAAGCGCTTGGGGTTGATCTTTTAAACGGCTTTCTTCCATTCGCAGATTACATTTGAAATAAGCTGAAGTAAAACGGCATTCCCGTTATCTTCACCTTTTTCAAAATCTTTTTCGATCCTGCCCATTTGATTCGTGACATGCGCGAAACATACGACTTTCTTTTTCCGCGCCCGCGCGAAAGCGTAGAGCGCCGCGGCTTCCATTTCTACAGCAAGCAGGTTTTCCGAGCGCGCGAAGGAAATAGCCTCTTTTGTTTCCCGGAACGGCGCGTCCGTGGTCCAGACCGCGCCTTGTATAACTTGCGGTTTCTTCTTAAAGATCCCCCTTAACGTAGCAAGAATTTCCGGACGGATAAAAGCGTACGCCGATCCCCTCGCGTAGTGATAGCTGGTCCCTTCGTCCCTTAAGGCACGGTCGATCAAGATAAAGTAAGGCGTCTTATGGGCCGGCTTGATCTGACCCGCCGAAGTAACGCTGATTAGCAACCGGCAGCCCGACGCGAATAACTCTTCCGCTACGAGTACCGCAAAGGAAGCGCCTACAGCCCGCCCGATCACGCCCACCGATAAACGTTCGATCTCTATATTGTAAAGATCCGTGTGATAACAAGCCCAATATGGGTCGCGCTTCCCCAAGGAGAACTCCCGGATATATGAAGACAGGTCTCCGTCGGGATCAAGTACACATATCTTCGGCACTTCGCCGAATGGCAACGCCTTTTGACGCCGGGCCTGTTTCAGTAAATTTGCCGGGTCAAAAACCGACGGTTCCCGGTAATGTTTATTCGAAAGTATTGGTATTATGCGCTTCTCTTTTCCCTTATTCATTCCATCTCCGCAGATATCCCGATCGTTGCGCCTATCCCGCTCCCGGAAAGATAGAGACTTAACCCGATAGGTAGAACTGGTGATGTCCCTATTTATACGCTCTAATGTTGGCGCATATCGCCGAAGGGTGCCCGGTGCGGGCATTCCGGCATTTGGATATGACTTCTATATTCTTAAACCCTGTTTTTTCCATTAGAGCGATAAAATCCTTCTCTACCAACGCTCCCCCGATACACCTAAACCAGTCGCTATGATTTTTTCTTTCGTCCTCTGACAACGGTTCTTTCAAAACGATCTCACAAAAGGCTGTCCGGCCACCCGTTCTTAAAACCCGGAAAACCTCCCGCATCACTTTCTCCTTGTCGGGAGAAAGATTGTATATGCCGTTGGACGTTACTACATCAAAAAAATTGTCGCCAAAAGGAAGGTTGTCGGATTCGCCTTTGTGAACTTCTACATTATCCATCCCCGTTTTTTCCATGTTCTCTTTTGCCCGGCTGACCATGTCCTCGGAAATATCCAGACCGTAAACTTTGCCTTTGCGGCCCACCGCTTTGGCGTAAAAATAGAGATCCAGCCCGCCGCCCGAACCTAGATCAAGAACGACTTCTCCCGGCTTTAATCCCACAAAAGGCTGGGGATTGTTGGCTCCGGTAAAAGATTCCGTCAGGGAAACAGGCAAAATGTCCAGGATATCTTTCGGATAACCGACCTTCAAGGCAAAGGCCTTCCCCACCGGAAAATTAAATACACCGTAGGGGTTGGTGGCCACTTCCCCGTATTTATCTTTTACCAACTTTTTGATCTCGTCCGGATCATGATTAAGCATTTGGGAACCCTCCTCTAAAACACCAGCGTTTCTTTACTTGTCTTTACGGCGTTGGCGACGTCGTTAAGGCAGCAGATCTCCGCGCCTTCGATCAATTCCTCTTTCTTCAATCCTTTGGCCTCGCAACAACTCCCGCATACCAAAACTTTAACTCCGAGCTTGATCAAATCCGATAATTTCCTGGCCAGGTTCAGGCCTTTTAGGTCTTCGGGCGGATTTTGGGTTTTCTTGGCGCAAAAAACCGCGTCGTCAAATAAGACTATTTCCGAAGACAAATTCACATCAAGGAACCCGCCGGCAAGACGAATGCCGTTCCATGACCGCATCGTATTGGGTCCTTCGTTAAGTATAACCGTTATCTTGTCCATGTCTACACCCCCTCTTCGAGCTTTTTCAATTCTCCTTATCGATCGGGTCTAAATATGTTCAACACACAAAGTCTCAAACTCGAAACCCAGGTTTTGGTTTTGGAATTCCAAGCATTTGAATTTATTTAGTTAGATGAGTCCTGCATGCCTTCGGCAGATAAGCTCTGCCTGCCGGCTAGGCGGCAACTGTCTAACTACAAACAACAAATCACAAACCACATGTTTCGTCCCTCATTCTCCGCCCCTTTTAAATCCCAGCGCCCCTTTTGGACAGGAGGATACGCATAGGCCGCATTTCAGGCAATCCCTGTCCTTTACGGCCCCCACGCCCGACCTTTTAAATTCGAAAGGAGCGACTTGGATCGAACAGACCTTGTTGCATAGCTTACATTCCGTGCAAAGCTTAGAATCTATCTTTAGCGGATATTTCCCGATACTCAGCCAGTTCGCCATTGAACCTATAGGACAGAAACAACACCAGGTCCTTTGGTGAAAGATCAAAGCCAGGATGACACCTATGACCGTAGTGATCGTTAAGAGCATTACAAAAAACATCCCTATTTTATATGGGTCCGGCCAGCGTTTAATTATCTGGATGATCATCATCAGCATAAGAAAAACAAGCATCCCGATCCTTAACGGTAAGCGTTTAAAAAATCCCGGTATTTCTTTTTTAGGGCTTATTGGTTTGACCATTACATCATAGAAACTCACCCTGGGGCAGAGCCAATCACACCATTTCCTGCCTCTCGAAAACGCGAGGCCCGCGCCCAAGAACATGCAAAGAGGGATAAAATAACCCAAAAGAGGGTATTTCCATCCGCCGATAAGGATAGCGAGAAAAACCAAGCCCGTAATGAATTGTTTTGTATGTCTCTTTTTCGCGAAAATACTGTATCCTGTCATCTTGACCGCGCTCCTTTATTTAAATAGACCGATATGCTTTAAAAAAAATACCCGCGCGCCGGACTTCTCACGCGTTCCTCGTCCTGCGTA
>CAZOMD010000076.1:0-8824 GCA_964580895.1 uncultured Planctomycetia bacterium
TAGGGCATAGCGCCTGCCTACCTTCGGTCGGTAAACCTGCCGGCAGGCATGGAGCGTGGCATGCCGTCTAAAAGTCACAAGTCCAAAAGTCTAAGGTCTAAAAAGCTAGCGCCATTAACCATTTCGACCTTTGGACTTTCGACTTTTTGACTTTTTGACTGTACTCTGTATCTATCCGGCAAAGCGCGGTAATACGCGGCCTCTTCGTTTTTCTTTCTTTTTTCGGAGCCTTTAGCGAATACGGCGCATTTTTTCTCGAGTTCTTTCAGTGTTAAAGCGTAGTTCTCCTCGTTCAGCGCCCCGGACACGAGTATCTTTTCAAGCGCTTTTATCCTGAATCTATCGAGGCCCCATACGCGGGAAGAAAGCTGGTCGGGTCTTCCGCCGTCCTTGATGGTGAGTTCTTCCGGGATCAGTTTTACTTCGTATCTTGATGCCGCCCTAAGCCAAAAATCGTAATCCTCGCAGGCTTCGAAAGTCTCGTCAAAATATCCGATGTCGCGGAATACCGATCTTTCGACAGCGGCAGTCGACATGCCTATGCAGCACAAGGGGAGGGCGTTAGGGTAGACCATGCCGTCCGGTTTTTTATGTTTGGCTTTTTGGGGCAAAAGGACACCTCTTCTATACCATATCTCTTCGGTGTGGAATATCTTTATGCCCGGGTTTTGGCATATATACTTGGCTGTCGTGGCAAGCTTTGAGTTCGTCCAGCGGTCGTCCGAGTCAAGAAAAGCCAAAAAAATCCCTTGAGCTATTTTGATGCCGTTATTCCGAGCTTTTGAAGCGCCCAGATTTTCCTGGTGTAAACAGATGATTCTTTTGTCGTGGTACGCGTTCAGAAGACCGTATGTGCCGTCCGAAGAACCGTCATTGACGACGATAAGTTCGAAGTTGCCGTAGGTCTGCGAGAGGACGGAGTTTATAGCTTTTTCAAGCAGTTCCCCGCGATTATAAGCGGGTATTATGACAGAAAAGAATATTTGATGTTCCATGTATTTACCCCGTACCGGTCAGTCTTAGGAGGACGGCGCACGGTCCGATCAGCGCCAGGCGCATAAAACCGCGGAGCTTTGCCCCGGATTGCGCTATCGCGAAATTTAGGTTAATGTAAGATCCGGGTTTATTATATAATAAAACCTAGCGGAGAACCAGGGATAGCCGGGCATGAAGGGGAAAAGAAGGAGGACAAATCATGAGGATAAATATAGGGGTTAATGGAAATAGGTCTTTTAAAATATCCACGAGAGGGCACGAATTTTTCACCGACCTTCCCGTTTCAAGCGGCGGTCTTGACAAAGCGCCGACCCCGTCGGAAGTTTTTATCGGCTCGATTGGCGCGTGTATGGCCCTTTACGCGCTCAGATATCTCGAGACAGCTAAACTTGATACGCGCGGCCTTTCCGTCGAAGTTGACTGGGATTATGACCAAACAAAGACGAAGATAGGCCGTATAGACGCCGTTATTAAGGCTCCCAACACGGCGGTTGGCGCGAGGAAAAAGGCTGTTATAGCCGCAGCGGAGAAATGTTTTCTTCACAATACCATTCATGATTTTCCGGCCATAACGACAAGCTTTGAGGGGGAATGATATTTAGATGGATAAAATAGATATTGCCGTCATAGGCGGAGGAGTAGTGGGGCTCGCGGTAGCTTCGCGCGTAGCGCGCTCCGGGAGGGACGTGTTCATCTTCGAAAGGAACGGCGCGTTCGGGCAGGAGGCGAGTTCCAGAAATAGCGAGGTCATACATTCAGGGATATATTATCCTTCGTGGTCTCTTAAGAAAAAGACATGTATCGAAGGGGCAAAGGCCCTTTACCGCATTTGCGCGGAAAATGGTATACCGCACAAAAAGACCGGCAAGCTTATTGTGGCGAAAGATATATCGGAAATAGAGGCGCTTGAAGATCTCTTCGCCCAAGGGAAAGAGAACGGGCTTGATGATATAAGGCTGATCGAAAGCGGCGAGATAAGGGCAATGGAACCTAACGTTACGGCCATCCGGGCTATATATCTTCCCATGACGGGGATTGTAGACTCCCACGCGCTCATGAAATATTTTCTGGCCAAAGCCAGAGATGGAGGCGCGGATATCATATGCGGTTCTGACGTAAAAAAGATAGATCCGGCAAGTTCAGGGTTCGTGCTTACGGCTTTGGGCGGCGGCCGGCACGATGTCTTTTTTTCCAAGGTGGTAATAAATTGTGCCGGACTTGATTCCGATATTGTTTCTAAGATGGCCGGTATCTCGGGGGCTGATTATTCACTTTCGTATTGCAAGGGAGATTATTTCAGAGTGCGGAACGGGAAGGAACGTTTAGTGGGGCGTCTTGTTTATCCGGTCGTGAAACCGGGTGACGCCGGGCTGGGGATACATCTTACGGTCGACCTGGCCGGCGGGGTAAGGTTGGGGCCGGACGCCGAGTACCTTTTGTCCAGGAAAAGAGATTATTCCGTGGACCCGCGTAAACGGGACATGTTTTATGAAAGTGTCAGGTCTTTTCTGCCGTTTTTGGAGAAGGACGATCTTTCCGCGGATACCTCCGGCATCAGGCCCAAACTTCAGAAAGAAGGCGGTCCTTTCCGTGATTTTTTGATACGTCATGAAGAGGATAAGGGATTAAAGGGGTTCATTAACCTTGTGGGGATCGAATCCCCCGGGCTTACGGCTTCCCCGGCTATAGCGGAGATGGTGGAGGGGATAGTTAACCAGTTAGTCGGTTGACCAGTTGGCCGGTTGGTCGGTTAACCAGTTAGCCAGTTAACCGGTTCGCCGGTTCCGTTAGCTGGAAGCTTGGAGGACGCTCACTTCGTTTGCTTGGAGTTAGGAGAGAGAAGCAAGAAGCTAGAGGCAAGAGGTTCCGTAGAACGTGGGACGTGGGATGTGGGACGTGAAGAACCGTGGGATGTAGGACGTGGGACGAAGGAAAGTAAAAAGTCAAAAGTAAAAAGGTAAAAGTAAAAGTTAAAAGAAAAAACAATAACCAAACAATGACCAAAGAATAACCGAGGTGCAATGATAAAATCCGAAATTCGTAGCACGAAATTCGAAATAATATTCAAATGACCAAAAACAAAATGACCGAAATAGCCATTAGTTTGGGACATTTGAACATTGGAGTTTAGGGTTTGTTTCGCCTGCCTGCCGGCAGGCAGGAACTTCGTATTTAGATATTCGGATTTAGCATTTTTACCTTTTAACTTAAATTACGCCATGCCCTATGCGCAGTGCTGTAAAACTATACGCTAAACGCTATCCCTGCCTACCGGCAGGCAGGCGCTACACGCTAAAATAATGAAAGACATACTTCTCGTAAACCCCTGGATATACGATTTTGCCGCATATGACCTGTGGATGAAACCCTGGGGACTCCTCAAGATATCGGCGATACTTCAAAAGAACGGGTTCAATGTACATCTTGTCGATGCCCTAGACAGGCATCACCCTCTCTTAAAAAAAGTCAAAAAAAAGGACCTTCCTAATGGGACAGGCAAATATCTGACCCGGGGAGCCGTAAAACCCGAGGTGCTTCGGGGCATCCCCCGAGAGTACAAGCGCTACGGTATGCAGGATGATATTTTCCGTGACGCTTTGCCGGAGAAAACCCCTGATATTATTCTCGTATCTTCGGGGATGACGTATTGGTATCCGGCTGTGAGAGAAGTGATCGGTCTATTGCGTCGGGAATATGGCGGAGTGCCGATCGTCCTAGGCGGGACTTACGCCACGCTCTCCTACGAACACGCTCTGGCCAATAGCGGAGCGGACCATGTTATTGGGAACAAGGAGCTTGATAAGTTGTCGGCTCTCTTTGGCGGCGAATGTGACCTTTCCTTTAGAAACATTCTTGACTCGGATATAGATTATGTCTGGTATCGGGATACGCCTTACGGGGTGCTGCGGATATCCCTCGGATGCCCGTTCAAGTGCAGTTATTGCGCCCAGCACATGCTTTCCCCTGGGCATATGCTTAAAGACCGTTCCGGAGCGATGCGGGAGCTTGGGATGCTTTATCGGATGGGCAAGCGGATATACGCGTTCTATGATGACGCGCTCTTATTCGATACCGGATATATTGAATGGTATTTGGAGAGCGTTTCGAAAAAATATGAAGATCTGGCGTTCTATACCCCGAACGGGCTTCACGCGCGATACATATCGAATAAGATAGCGGTACTGATGAAAAAAGCAGGATTCAAGAAGCCCGTGCTTAGTCTTGAGACTGCGGATGATAATATAGGAAGAACCTGGCATAGCAAGGTAACAAAAGAGGATCTGGCGAAAGCTGTTTCATCTTTAAGGGAAGCCGGCTTCGGGGAAGGGGACTATATGGTATACCTCATGTTCGGCGGAGAAGGGAATACCCTTGAAAGGATAAGGGAAAGTATGGATTTCGTACATTCATTAGGCGCCTGGGTATCGCTAAGTGAATACTCTCCTATTCCCGGGACCTTTATGTCAAGAGGTTATGCGCTATCTTCGGGAGATCCGCTTCTACAGAATAATAGTATCTTTCCAGGAGCTTCTCAATACACGCTCAAAGAAATACAAGCTGTAAAGGATAAAGCGCGCCAGTTAAATCTGTTATTGCGCTAACGAACAGGCCAACCGGGAACCGTCCCATCTAAATAAACCAAAAGAGACCTTTTTAATTCGATTGACCGCTAACCGTTTTCAATGCCGGGTATTGCCAACGGTAATACCCGGCATTAAAAATGCTAAAATACATGTTTTTAGTTGTGTAGACGTTGAAAAATCAAGATAATTAGCCAGGCTCTTCCTACATATAAGATATGGATTAATTACAAAAAAGGTATAAAACATCTAATACACATTGATGAATATTTTATACACTGAAAATGTTAGTATTAAAAAAGTAAGTTTTTTCAGTTGAATCGAAATATCCAAAATGATATACTGATATTCGCATTTTTGTGTTAGAAGTAAAAAAAGCATATTAAGTATAGACATAATTACTAGACAGTATCGATTAATTTAAGGAGGAGAAATGATACGGTTTGTAAGAACAAGGTTGTCCAGAACAGTCGCTCTTTTTGTGAGCTTACTAATGGTGTTCCAGAACTCAGCGTCCGCGACTCCCGCTCTGGTAAAGCCTGATAACCTTCAAGTACAGACTCTTTTCAATTCACCCGATAAACCCGCGGCATACACTTCGGTTTTCATCGCGCAGATAATGCATCTTGTCGGCAAGTTCGAGAAATCCATTATCGCGAAGGAAGCGCTGCCGCACCCTTTGAGTTTTCTTGAAGAGCTTAACAGCGTGATAGATGAACTCAGGAACGAAGGGTATGGGGACCTGGCGGATATGATCACGACAACTGTTTCGGAAGATAGTTCCGAAGTGACTCTCGCGATAGACACTTTCCGCATCCGTTATTTTAATCCCCAGGTGAGTAAACCGCTGACAGGCGACGCGAGCCGGACAAATGGAATTACGAAAGATATCCAGATAGCGGTCGCTCCGAAAGATGTGCCGAACCTCGGGAAATATATAACGAGAGAGATATATCAGACTAACGGTTCGATTTCCGATACCGCTGTGACTAGCGAAACGCATTCGGACATAGTCAAGGCGCATTTTAAGGTGTTAGACACATTACAGAAAGAATTACCACAGGCCATTGTTCTCGCGACTTACGCTACTAACGCGAAAGATACCTCGATCAAGGGCAATGACGAGAACCGAGCCGCCGCGCTCGACTATTTTAAAAAGCATGGTTACTACGCCGATGTGCCGATGGGGATGGAAAAGGATAGAGGCTCGTTAAAATATGAATACGTAAGCTTGCCTATAGTTCTTCCTAGAGGAGCCATACCGGATGAACTCTTGAAAAGCGTCGAGAAAGACAACACCCCCAAAAAGGTTTCGGCGGCTGTCAGAAAATATTTTGAGAATAAATTTAAAGACGCCGGAATAAACATCAAAAGCGGTCAGGTGCGTTCTAACACTCTCAAAGAAGAAGAGATCGGGTATATAAGTTTTGATTCTTCCTCCGCTATAGCCGTGTACACCCAGGATGGTCAGATCCTGATAAATCTCCATTTTTGGGTCTACCGTGATTTCGCGGCTTTAGAGACTTTGAACGAACGGATAAATAACGAATATCCCAGACAAGATGTCGCTGTCGAAGAAGATCTTTCCAAGATAGAGATCACGGATTCGGAAAGCGCCATTAACGCGTTAAGGAGATACTCGTGGTATTTCCTTAAGGAGTTCATGGCCGGAGATTCCTCCCATGCCGATATACTGGCTAAAGCCATAAACGCGATAGACGCCGCGAGCATTATCAATACTGACGGAATAACATTTGATCCGGGAATGAGGCTCTTTGTATCCGCAAAAGATAAGAACGGTTTTGGGGAAAACCTGGAATCGTTCCTCGCTGATCTGAACAGCGTACATCAACTATCAGCTCTTTTATATGTTCTGACTACGCCCGGGTACGACGAAAAGGTGCAAAAGGCCATAGCTGTAGATAACGTGGAGCTTCAAAAGAGCGTGGCGCGTTTTTATTATAAAGTGTATAAGCATCTTTATGATTTGGCCATGAACGAATTCGGCAATGTGGCCGTTTTTGAGCCTTTGAGGCAGGAGATAGGGTTCTATGCCGATAAACTGAACGCGTCTATTAGAAAAGCCGACGCGTTAGAAGTGAACGATAGCAGCGCGCCCGAACTTATCAAACATCTTGCGGACGTGCTGGCTAAAGAAGGGAAAGCTCTTTCGGCCCAGGAGGAGAGAAAGCTAAGAGAAATATACAATATTTATAAAGGTGAGCCTTGGGCATACGACGTATTACAGCTTGCGGAACTTTTAGACGAGGAAAATTTCGTATCCGTCTTTAGTTCGATAAAAGCGGACAATTCTCCCGTGCTATTGCCGTCCGAAAAGCCATATGAGGTGTATGACGGTACGGGGCGTATAGCGACCATGGGCATAGCGTTAAGAGTCCAATCGGATGTTAACGCGAGGCGGAGCGACAAGAACTACAACCCGAAATATATGGTAAGGACCAGGGAGCTTAAAGGCGATAATAAATTTAAGCTTGCTGAGGAATACGTGCGCGGTCTTTTTAAGGACCCGGTTATTGAGAATGCCGGGCTCGAAATAGAGGTAAGGCCTGGATTGCGTGTGCCGATAGCGCAGCTTATCGCTGAGGGTAGGCTGGTATTCAAGGCCGGCTCCAGGGTCTTGTCCGCGAAGCAGGATTATAAAGTTACCGATCTCATTGAGGCCGTATATCCCGTTAATATGATCCTTGAAGGGGAGGATATAGGAACGATATTTGTCGAGGATCAGAGCGTGTTCGAAGCCGGCATAAAGGCTCTGGGGGTCGGACAGGATAACGTGCCAAGACCTTTCATCGTTATGGATGGGGATGAAGAGGTGCAATTTTCGCAGCTTACCGACGCCACCCCGGGTGGAGTATATATAGGTGACGGTATCGTCGAAAAACTTCTAGACGCCGACGATTATTCCAAAATGACTGCGTGGCAGCTCGTGGCCACGAAGATATCTCCTGTGAGCGGCAAGAAAACATTTGAGAGGTTACTTAATATTCTTAAAGAGATCCCGGAGGCCAAAGGATATGTTGAAACGGTAGAAGATATTATGGCCGTACCGGAGATCTCGATATCCGGTATTTTAAATAAAAACGAGCTTTCGGTGATAAAAGGTCTTTATGGTAAGCATCCGAAACTCAGTGAAAAAGAGGTAAAGGCATATATCCTCGGTGGAGAACAAGAAGAGCTGGAAAGATTAGGGGAACTTTTCGCGGATATCCAGGAAAACAGGCTTATTGATGGTAAAAAATATATCTATCTAAAGGCACAGATAACCAAAAAACTCTTGCTTCCATTAGGCGGAGGCGTTCATCATTTAGGTAAGCTCATACATAAACTGCCGATGATATCCGATGAAGGCCCGGGGTATGTCACGCCCACGTCTTGCAGTACCAACGGGGCGAGCCATATCTCATTGATGCTGTCGATGCTCCTGGGCGGATATAGACCGCCGGTTCTGGACGCGGTGGCCACGACATGGCATATGGATACTTCAGGCGGCAAAAAAGCTATGTTCGGTAACGTGAAACCGAGCTCGACCGGCGCGGCGGAAGGCGCGAGAAGGCACCTAATACTTAACGCGATATTCCACTCTTTAAGGACGCCGACCTTCCTCGAGAACGGCAAGGTCGACATAGTAGGGGGTTCCGCTTTTGACTTTCTCATGCATTTCCCCTACCCGGTACAGCTCGACATATTGAAAGCGTACGTCGAAAGGATAAGCGCGGAGTTCCCGAACGTATTAAAAGTTTTTTCGCCTAAAGATCAGGGTGAGGATGGTAAATATCATTGGGACAATACAATAAGCGGCCAAAAGACGGGGACCATCCTGTATAGCGACCTATTCGAACAGATAACCCCGGATATCATAAGGTTCATCGCGGCGTATGACAACGAGATGAGCTACTCTTCCAAGATGAACGAGATGCTGTACAGCATGTTCCACGCGTCCAAAAGGCAGCGGGACCTTATGCGCAGGCAACTTATGAATGGCGGCATGAGATATGAAAACCCGCTCGCGCAGGACGTCGCGACACTGATCGAAAATATTAAAGGCGTGATCGAATTTGACGGTATCGGGGAAGTAAAGGTAATAGACGCGGCAAAGCTTCAGGCGGAGACTATCGATTATCTGGCGCGTGAAGCGTCGCTTAACGACAACGCCGACGTGCGTGACTCGGCGCAGTACATTATCCGGGAAGCGGCGTTACTCTTGGATATAAAACCCGCGTCGATCC
>CAZOMD010000077.1:0-8225 GCA_964580895.1 uncultured Planctomycetia bacterium
GGCGCAGAGGGCATCGGTCGCGGGGGATGGGATCTCCACGCCGTTCTGGATGAATTTAAAAAACTGGGGATCGAGGGTGTCCCGGTCGCGGGCATCGCGAAGGAGATGAACCATTTCTATATCGAGAATAGACCCGCGCCGGTCAGGCTTTCGCCGGGGTCGCGTCTTTTGGCGCTTGTGCAAAGGATACGGGATGAAGCCCACCGCTTCGCCGTTACGTATCACAGGTCTCTTAGGAGCGCCGAAAAGTTCGACACGGATCTCAGGGATATCAAAGGGATAGGGCCTAAGAGAGAAAAAAAGCTGATAGGCATCTTCGGGAACATGGCTAATATCCGAAAGGCATCGATGAAGGAACTTTTAAACGCCGGGATCGGCAGAAAAACCGCGGAAGAAATAAAAAGACGGTTAACCTAATGTTGTTGAAAAAAGGTTTGATGTTGTGGGCGGGTGGCGGGGTATGTCCGAGCACCGCACAAGCAAGGCTTGGGAGGAGCACAGGACATCGGGCGACGGGACCCGCCTATAAAAGGCATTGGGTCTTTGCTTGACAGTGGCACCTATCATGGTTTACACGCGCTTAGCATGTTGCTATAATGCAACTATCATTTGAAGGGGGATATATATGAGAAAAGAACTCGAGGACAGTATCAGCGAGCTCGAGCTTAAGTTCAAAGAACTAAGGGGGTATCTTTGACTTCGCTGCCAAGGAAAAAAGACTGAAAGAACTTGAGAGCGAGATCACCAGTCCTGAAATATGGAAAAACCAGGAAAAGGCCGACAGGCTTTCGAGGGAACTGAAGGCCATACGGTCGATAGTGGGGCCTTACTCCGAACTTAAAGAGAGATACGATTCGCTCGGGGAACTTATGACTATCGTCGAAACGGACGACGCGGAGTCTATATCGAGTTTATTGGATGACGCCAAGGGGATACGCGGAGAGATCGAACGCCTTGAGTTCAAATGTCTTTTGGGGGAAGAAGCGGATAGATGTAACGCTATCGTCAGTATCAACGCCGGCGCCGGCGGGACCGAGTCATGCGACTGGGCTTCAATGCTCCTCAGGATGTACATAAGGTGGGCTGAAGATCACGGCCACGCCATCGAATTCGTCGACCAGCTTAACGGCGAAGGGGCCGGGATAAAAAACGTAACGTTCATGATAAAAGGTGATTTCGCGTACGGATATCTTAAGCTGGAAAGCGGCGTCCACAGGCTTGTCCGTATTTCTCCGTTCGACGCCAACAAGAGAAGACACACTTCGTTCGCCTCGGTCGACGTCGTGCCCGAGATAGATATGGATATAAACATAGAGATCAACGAGAACGATCTCAAGATGGACACATACCGTTCTTCCGGGGCCGGCGGGCAGCACGTGAACGTAACGGATTCGGCGGTCCGCATAACCCATATCCCGACGGGGATTGTGGTGCAGTGCCAGAAAGAACGGTCCCAGCATAAAAATAAAGCTACCGCGATGAAGATACTCAAAGGGCGGCTTTATGAGATGAAAAGGAAGGAAAAAGAAGAGCAACAGGTGAAATCATACGGGGAAAAAAAGAAGATAGAATGGGGCAGCCAGATACGTTCATATGTCCTTCACCCGTATAAGATGGTGAAGGACCATAGGACCGGGGAAGAGACGTCGAACGCCGAGAAGGTCCTTGACGGGGCCCTGGACAAGTTTATCGAATCGAGCCTCAAATTTAAGGCGGGGAAAAAGGGTTAACCGGTTGCCGGTTCTCCAGTTGGCTGGTTCGATAGTTCTTTGTTGAACCAAAGAACTATCGAACTAGAGAACTAATGAACCCGACATGGAACGACGGAATAAAATAAGGTGGTTTAAATGTTCAATATACTTTTCAGTCTGATAAAAAGGATCTTCGGTACCGAGGCGGACCGGACGCTCGCCAAACTTGAGAAAAAGGTCCGGGAGGTCAACGCCCTTGAGGCGGAGATATCCGTTCTTTCCGACAGCGCTATCAAGGAACGGGCAGGCCTTATAGGCCGAAAGCTGAAGAGGACAGCGGAAAGCAAAGAGGAAGAAGAGACCGGTATCCGTGAACGCATCCTTCTTTCCACGTCCGATTCCGAACGCAATAAATTCAAGAAAATGTTGAGGGATTTCAAACGCGAAAACCTGGACGAGGGGCTGGCGGAGATATTCGCCTTGTGCCGGGAAGCGGCGAAAAGGGCGATCGGGCTCCGGCATTTTGACGTCCAGCTTATGGGCGGCATGGTGCTGCACGAGGGTAAGATCGCGGAAATGGTGACGGGCGAGGGGAAAACGCTTGTGGCTACGCTGGCCGCGGCCCTCAACGCCCTCGCGGGCGAGAAGGTACATGTCGTTACCGTGAACGATTATCTCGCGAAAAGGGACAGGGAATGGATGGGGCCCGTGTATAATTTTCTCGGGCTTACCGTGGGGGTCATCCAGCATGATATGTCCCCTGCCGAACGCAAAAAGTCTTATGCATCGGATATCGTCTATGGCACCAACAACGAGTTCGGGTTTGACTATCTTCGGGACAATATGGTCATCTCGAAAGAGGACATGGTCCAGCAGCATCTCGGGTTCGCCATAGTCGACGAAGTCGACAGTATCCTCGTCGACGAGGCGAGGACGCCGCTCATCATCTCGGGCGCGGTCGACGAGACCAACGAGGCGTACAATGAGATGCGCCCTCTGGTGTCCGAAATCGTCAGGGCCCAGGATAAACTTGTGGCCGATCTCATGAGGGATTTTCACGCCGCCACGAAGGAGAACCGAGAAGAAGACGCGGGGAAATCTTTATATCTGATACACAAGGCCGATCCCAAAAACCGGGATTTTCTCGATATCATCCTCAAGGACAGGAAGGCGAAATCGCTCTTGGATAAGACGCTGTCGTTGTGGGACAGCAAGATCATGGAGAAGGACCGCGCCGATTTTCTTGAAGGTCTTTACTACGTATTCGAGGAGAAGACGCGCGAGGTGAGTTTTAGCGCCAAGGGCATTACGATGATGAGGGAAAAGTTCAATATGGATTTTTACCTTGAGGATATAGAAACGAAACTTTCCGAACTTTCCGACAAAGATCTTACCGCCGAGGAAAAAGCCGCGAAGGAGACGGAACTCATAGCGTCATATTCTGAAAAACAGAAAAAAGTAGAGAGCGCCAATCAGCTCCTTAAAGCGTTCAAGCTTTTCAGGAAAGACGTGGATTACGTCGTTAGTGAAAATAAGATAGTCATCGTCGACGAGTTCACGGGGAGAATGATGCCGGGGCGCCGGTTCTCCGACGGGATACACGAAGCCATCGAGGCCAAGGAACGCGTCGAGGTCCAGAGAGAAAGCCAGACGCTCGCCACGATAACGCTGCAGAACTATTTCAGGATGTACGATAAGCTCGCTGGGATGACCGGGACGGCGAAGACGGAGGAAGCCGAGTTCGAGAACATATATCTACTGCCCGTCGTGCAGATGCCGACCAATAGGCCCCTTATCAGGGTCAACCTGCCCGACCGTATCTACAAAACCGAGAAAGAGAAGTTCAACGCCGTCGGCGACGAGGTCGCCGAGTGGTATAAAAAAGGAAGACCCATACTCGTCGGGACCATATCCATAGAAAAATCCGAAAGGCTCAGCCGCCTTCTTGCTTCACGGAGCATAGCGCATAATGTCCTGAACGCCAAGTATCACGCGAAAGAGGCGCAGATAATAGCCCAGGCCGGCAGGAGCGGGATGGTTACCATCGCCACGAATATGGCCGGCAGGGGTACGGATATACTTCTCGGCGGCAACGCCGAATATCTCGCCAATGACGAGGTGTCGAGGCTTGAGATCGAGGACCCACTTGAAAAAGCGCGTGTCCTTGAAAAATTTAGGGAAGATTTTAGGAAAAGGACCGAGGAAGAACGCAGAAAGGTCATCGACTGCGGGGGGCTCCATATAATCGGCACGGAAAGGCACGAGGCTAGAAGGATAGATAATCAGCTGCAGGGCCGGTCGGGCCGGCAGGGCGATCCCGGTTCCAGCAGGTTTTACCTTTCGCTCGAGGACGACCTCATGAGGATATTCGGTTCCGACAGGATAAAGGCCATAATGGATCGTTTAGGGATGGAGGAGGGAGAGGTCATTGAGAACCCGCTTGTTACGCGGGCTGTTATGACAGCCCAGCACAGGGTTGAATCCCAGAATTTCGAGATACGCAAACACCTTCTAAAATATGATAATGTTATGAACCAGCAAAGGGAGGTCATCTATTCGCGCCGCCGCAAAATACTATTTGCGGAAGATCTCAAGGAGGAACTGTTCGAGTGTCTGGCGGTCGGGATAGAAGCGCTTTTTATAAATTGGGAGAACGACCCCGACGAAAAGGTCCTCGTAAGATCCGTCATGTATAAATATGCCGTCAATGTCAAACCGGAAATGATCATGGGCAAAAGGCAACTTGAGGCGGTCGAGGTCATTCTCGACATGGCCAAGAAGAGTTACGCCAGCCGGGAAGCGTTTCTAGGCCCTGATAGGGTGAGGGGTCTCGAGAAAATGGTTATGCTCTCGGTGATCGATTCCCATTGGAAGGAATATCTGAGAGAGATAGACCACCTGAGAGAAGGCATATCGTGGCGCGCCTACGGGCAAAGGGACCCGCTGATAGAGTTCCAACACGAGGCTTTTCAGATGTTCAGCGATCTTATGGTCAAGATAGATGACGAGATCGCCGCTAATATCATGAAGATGTCAGCGATGGAAGAAAAATATAAACACAGCATTTTCCGTCCGGAAAAAGAGGTCTTTGAGCATAAAGGATACGCGGCGATAGGAACGCCCGCGAGCGGCCAGGACGATATATACGAGGAAGGTCCTTCCGGAAAAGGCGCCGCGGCGGTCTTCCCTGGCGGACAGCGGCATGCCGAAGTCACGTATAAAAGAGACCTGCCCAAGGTCGGACGTAACGAACCTTGTCCTTGCGGCAGCGGGAAAAAATACAAGAAATGTTGTGGGAGTTAGACGCCAGAAGTCAGAGGGCAGAAAAACCGTGGGATGTAGGACGTGGGACGTGTAGGGGCGAACCCCTGTGTTCGCCCTCTATAAAAAGTAAAAAGGCAAAAGTAAAAGTTCCGGGACAGAGTTGTGCCCGGGATAATCTGTCCCGGAAAGCTGTTATGAAGACCAACGTTAAATATATGATTTTGGCGGCCTTATCCGGATGCCTGGCTTTTTTGTCCTTTCCGCCGGCAGAGCTCTCGGGCCTGGCATGGGTAGCGCTTGTCCCGATCATGGTCGTCGCGGGGAAGACCGGCTTAAGAGGTTCTTTCTTCTATTCTTTTCTTTCGGGCATTTTCTTTTTCGGGGGGCTTCTTTATTGGCTAACGAATGTGACGGTGCCGGGTCTGGTCGTACTCGTTATTTTTCTCGCGTTATTCTGGGGGAGTTTCGGTCTGGCGGCGCATTTCGTCATAAAGAACTCCAAAGACCTCCTGATCTTACCGTTCGTATGGGTGATCCTGGAATATATCCGCGGCAATCTCTTTACGGGTTTCCCGTGGGGGCTTTTGGCGTATTCTCAATACAAGAACATCAATCTCATCCAGATAGCCGATTTTACAGGCTCTTACGGCGTTTCTTTCATGGTAGCCATGTTCAATGTAGCGCTGCTTGGTTTTGTTATCAAGCGGAAAGACAAAAGAAAATATATGATAGTCGCGCTTCTTTTTATCCTTATGGCGAGCGCCTACGGCATGAACAGCCAGTCGGCGTATACTTACGAAAAAGGGCCCAGGATAAGCGTGGTGCAGGGGAATATAGAACAAGACAAAAAATGGGACGAGGCGTTCGCGGAAGAGATAATAAAAAAACATACGGCCCTTTCGGAAAAAGCGCATGGGGATATCCCGGATATGATCATATGGCCTGAAACGGCATATCCGTACGTTATCGAAGGGGAAAGCGATACCCCTGACGGGGTAAGCGTCTTGGCCGGGAAGAACAAAGATCATATCCTGGCGGGTGTTGTTTACGAAGATGATGGCGGCTATTACAATAGCGCCGTTCTTATCGGCCAAAACGGAAAGACTTCCGGCGTTTACCGAAAGACACACCTTGTGCCTTTCGGGGAATATGTCCCGTTCGGCGCGCTATTGGCGAGATTGCGCGGTCTAATAGATAAGCCCATAGGTGATTTCCGGAAGGGGAAAGAATATACGATTTTTTCGTTACCCGGCTCGACCAGCATGTCAGGGAAAGAAGGCATGATCATGAAACAGACCCGGTTCTATAAGTTCGGGGTAATGATATGCTTCGAGGATATTTTCCCGTATCTCGCGCGAGAGCTCGTGAAAAAAAGAGCGAATTTTCTGGTTAATATCACGAACGACGCGTGGTTCGGGAGGACGGCGGCGTCCAGGCAGCATGTGCAATCGTCCGTCTTCAGGGCCGTCGAGAATAGGACCCCGGTCGTGAGGGCCGCGAACACCGGGATCTCTTGTTTTATCGACAGCTCCGGCAACGTATTTTCGGTGGTCAGCTCGAATGGTTCGGAAATATTCGTTGAAGGATATTCCACGGCCGATATCGCGGTCTGTCGGGCCAGGGCGTTTTATACCACACATGGAGATGTGTTTGTCCTATTCAGTTTTATCATGATAATCTTTATTCTGGTTATGGGTATGACGATCTTAAGGCCGAGGACTGGAGGAAGGACGCTATGAAAAAAATTTCACGGTTCGTTTTAGCGGCTGTTTTCGCGTGCGGTTCCGCCGGAGTTTGGAGTTTCGCGGCGGGGGACGGGGACAAAATTAATTTGACCGAAAAGATCGAAGACGGTTTTGTTAAGATAGAATTGCCTGACGGTTCCGTTTACGAAGGCGAGATGAAGAACGGTTTTTTTAACGGCAAGGGAGTGAGGACGTGGGGCGAAGGGAAGAAGTATGAAGGCGATTTCAAAGACGGGTTACCGAACGGTCAAGGAGTGGAGGTTTTGAGGAACGGGGTGCGGTATGAAGGCGCTTTCAAAAACGGTGAATGGTGCGGAAAAGGGATTGTAGTCTGGAAGGACGGGTCCAGATACGAAGGAGAATTCGATGGCGGGGAACCGCATGGAATGGGAATCGAATGGAGGACGAACGGCACGCGGTACGAGGGGGAATTCAAGTACGGGGCGTACCATGGTAAAGGCATGGAGGTATGGAAAGACAAGGCCGGGTATAAGGGCGATTATAGAGACGGGGTTCGGCACGGCTACGGCATAGAGTTTTGGGGCGACGGCACCAGGTACGAGGGCGAATATAAAGATGGGCTCCCAAACGGGAAAGGGGTCGAGACCTTCGCCGACGGGGCGGTCTATGAAGGCGAGTTCAAAGATGGTTTACGGGAAGGAAAAGGAAAACTTAGCAGAAGTACGGGGGACACATACGAAGGGGATTTTAAAGCCGGGGAACCTGACGGGACAGGTATCCTTATCCGCAAGAACGGATCGAGATATAAGGGCGAGCTCAAGAACGGGGAACCTCACGGTAAAGGGATCGAATCCCTGAAAAACGGCTCAAGGTATGAGGGCGAATTCCTGGAGGGTTTGCGGCATGGATTTGGCGTAGAAGTGTGGAAAGATACGACCGGATATACCGGTGAGTTTAAGCAGGGGGTCCGGCACGGCAAGGGACAAGAGATCTGGGGCGACGGCAGTAAATACGAAGGGGAATATGAGAACGGCCTGCCCAACGGGCGGGGGGCGGAAATATCGAGCGACGGCGCGAAATATGAGGGTGAATTTAAGGACGGGATACGCCATGGCAAAGGCAAAGAAACAACGGCCAACGGCGATATATACGAAGGCGAGTTCAAGAACGGCGAACGCCACGGTAGAGGCGTGGAAACCCTGGCGAATGGTACAAGATATGGGGGGGATTTCAAGAACGGTCTTAAGTATGGCAAGGGGATAACAATCCTTCCGGATGGGACAAAATATGAAGAAGGGCGCGAGGGTATTCTCCCCTAAACCTGTTTTTTAAGCTGTCTGGAGATAAAAGCGCGGTAATAGTTCAGTTATCCGCGGGAAGGACGCTTTTTGCGCTTCTCGCGGTCTATTTGTTATTTTTGTTCTTCAGGCGTAGCTTAGCGGGGAAGCTTAAATTATTCATATCCTGTCGGTCATAGACCGCTCAATGCTCAAAAGCATCCTTCCCGTAGCTCCAGCCGTCCATATGGCTGGCCAGGATGCGCAAGACTTCACTAAATTCTCGG
>CAZOMD010000078.1:0-7757 GCA_964580895.1 uncultured Planctomycetia bacterium
AGGACTTTAAGAAATTTCAATGGATGGGGTTTATTTCCGAAACAGATAACCGCAACGGGGTGCTTTTCCCGGAGAAGATCAACGGGTTGTACGCGCGGCTCGACCGGCCCAATACCGGGGCCGATACCGGGGATATTTGGGTGTCTTATTCCCCGGACCTCATCTTTTGGGGAAAGAGTAAATGCGTGTTCAGGAACTGGCAGGGGATCCGCTGGGCCTGGACAAAGATCGGGCCGGGAGCGGTTCCCATTAAAACTACCGAGGGATGGTTGAATATTTTTCACGGAGTGCGCAGTCAATGCAAATCGCATTTCGTTTACCAATTAGGCGTTTGTCTTTTGGACTTGGAAGACCCGTCAAAGGTCAAGGCTATGGCTCAAGACGCGATCCTGATCCCCGAGGAGCTATACGAACTTGTAGGGCAGACCCCAAGCGTGGTCTTTACCTGCGGGGCTGTTGCGGAAGATAACGGCGAGATCAAAATTTACTACGGCGGCGCCGATACAGTCCAATGCGTGGCCACCACGACCTTGGGGCGACTTATCGACGCGTGTTATAACCGTTAATATCATCGTGCAAAAATGGAAAAGGAGAAAACATAATGCAGGAAACTAAGGTTGATAATGGGAAGAAACCTCTGCGTGATCGTCTTCCTATCCCCACCAAGATGGCCTATAGCCTTGGTACGGCGGTCGATATGTGGGGGCTCTGGTTGTACCCGTCCGTCGCTTTCGCGGTTTTTAACATGTATCTGGGCGTTGAACCGTGGCTGGTGGGTTTGGCTCTTACATTGATCCGGGTCTGGGACGCCTTTATCGATCCCGTGGTAGGATGGCTGTCCGATAATTTACGTTCCAAATACGGCCGTCGGCGCCCTTTTATTTTGATCGCGGGTGTTATCGCCGGGCTGTGCCTGCCGGTCCTGTTTTTGGTGTCGCCTTCCTGGGCGGAGATAGAATTCCTCGGCATATCCGCCGTATTTTGGTACATGGTAGTGTCCACAATGATCTACATGCCGATAGTCAGCTGTTTTACCGTACCTTACTACAGTTTGGGCGCGGAAATGTCGCCTTGCTATGAGGAACGCACCTCCATCATGTCCTATCGCAGCATGGCCCAAAAGATCTCGGAGTTGGGCAATTTTTACGCTTTGCGTTTCACCAACCTGGCCTGGTTCCTTATCCCGGGAACGGGACAAAAGAATACTCTCCTGGGGATGAAGGTGTACACATCGATATTGGGCGTGGTAATGGCTGTTTTCGCCGTAATTATTTTCTTTAGGGTCAAAGAACGCTACTACGAGAAAGTGGTGGTAAAAATCACCGAGAAGATCTCCGTTCTGAGTTCCCTGGGCGAAACACTCAGGTGTAAGCCGTTCCGTCAGATGATGGTCATGGGAGGCGCTTTTACTTTGGGGACGAGCATGGTGGGCTCGCTTGGTTACTATGCCACGGTTTTTTATGTGTCCGGCGGCGACAAGATCATCGGGGACAATTGGCAGTTCTGGATGGGCGTGGCTTTTATGCTGGGCGGACTTATAGGCGTCCCGCTGCACGCGACGCTTTCTCACCGTATCGGCAAACGCGAGGCGGCGGTGGTAGCCTGTGTCATAGGCATCTGCGGTTACGCCGGTTCCTGGTTCCTGTATACTCCGGCGATCAAATGGCTGCAAACGATCGCGTCGGGTTTGATGGGGATGGCCGCGGCTTCTCTTTGGATGCTGCATAGTTCCATCGGCGCCGACATCATCGACTACGACGAGCTCAATACGGGGAAAAGAAGGGAAGGTTCTTTTACCGCGTGCGCTTCCTATATCCTTAAACTTGGAAATTCGTTCGGGTATTATTTTTCAGGCCTTATTTTGACATGGGCGGGTTTTACCTGGAAACTTAAGGTGCAGGCGCCTGAGACCATATTCTGGATCCGCTCAAGCCTCGCTTCTTTGCCGGTCGCTGGCCTCATCGTCGCTATTATTTTCGTTCTGCGCGTGCCGTTGACACGGCAGAAAACCGAAGAGATCCGCAGGAGCCTTGAAGCGCGTAGAGGCACGGTATAAGTAGCCGCTTAACGGCATAACTCTTGCCGGACTTAAAAGTTGATATATAAAAAAGCGCCACGGGTATAAACCTGTGGCGCTTTTTTATGCCCCCGCTCCGTTCGTCGAGCGTGACATACCGGCATCGCCGATATCGGTCATAAGCTTTTTGAAGTATTTTTCCCGAGTGAAAGAACCTTGACTTTTAGCATATCGGCAAAGGTCGCTAAAACTACCGGGATACGGGCTATGTACGACCTCCCGCCGGTACGCGACCGGAACACAAGGGGGTATTGCGTTACTTTGAACCCGTACTTTCGGGCATGGATGAATATCTCTACGTCCGCGAAAGGGCTCCTGGAAACAAACTCGATCCCGGCAAGCACCTTCCGCCGCATTATTTTGTATCCTGAATTTATATCTTTTATGTCAAGGCCGAACAGGGCCCGGACCATAGCGTTATACACCCCGGACATTATCTTCCTTTTCAAAGTATCGCCCTTTTCGACCTTACTGTACCCCGTGACTATATCGCTTTCGGCGATAAGCGGGAGCGACTTTTTTATGTCGTCGATCTCAACGGGCATATCCGAATCCATGTAAAGCACGACGTCACCAGTCGCGCTTTTGAGCCCTTTGGCGAACGCCCCTCCGAACTTAGTGTTCTTTTCCATGCGGAATAATTTTACCGAAAAGTCCCGAGCCGCGATAGCCCGGACTATCTCGGCGCTTTTATCGGTGGAGGCGTCGTCGACCACTACTATCTCGATGGTCCCGTCCGTAAGGTCACGGGCGAGTGTTTTGAGCTGGTCTATCGCGCCCTTGATGTTGTCCTCTTCGTTGTACATGGGCAGGACAAAAGAAATGTTGTCTTTTATCTTCATTTATCCCCTGTATCCTTAAGGCCGGTTAAAGGCATGTTGGTCACAAGAACATAATCGCCGGTACCGCGCGCGACCTCAAACTTTATATCCTTCTTTTCCGCCGCGAGCTGCTCATAATGCTTGCGGTGTATTATACACCACACCCTTTCCCCGCGCGAAACAAAATCCTTAAGCTCGTTATATGGATGTACGTCCACTACGTTTGTCTTATCCGCGTAAAACTCGATGCCGCGGCGCCGGTCGTTCTCTCCGCCTATCTCCTCACCTTGCTGGGCAAGCTCCTTGTAGAGAAGCGCCAGGGTCCTGCTCGACTCGAGCTTCCCGATATCCGGGATAATAAGATACACCGATATCAATACGCAGACTGTCAGCGTCAAGCTAAAGGAAATAAAGGAAAGGCCGTCCTTCCCTTTTATCAGGAGTATCAGCGAAACGAACATTCCTAATACGCAGATAAGCGCCGTGACGGCGGTTATGCCGAAAACAGCCGGGTGTTCCGACTTTATGAACAGGCAGCCGGCCACTCCGCCTAAAAGACCGGTTGAACAAAGAACGTAAAAGGAAAGCCTCATCCATTTCCGCAAGGATATATCTCTCCCTCCGGAAGATATGCATTTCTCCCAGATGTCACCCACGACCAAGGCCATCACGGGGAAAAGCGGAAATATGTACGTCACCAGTTTCGTCCTGGACACGCTGAAAAAAATGAATACCACCAAAAACCATGTAAGCAAAAAAACTCGCGCTCCAGGCGTCTGGACTTTCCCCTCGGACTTATGCGCGTACATGTACCATACGCCCGCCGGCAGGAACAGGCTCCATGGCGCGAACCCCCCGAAAAGCACCGGTATGTAAAAAAACGGGGAGCTGCCTATCCTGTGCTCGGGTTTCAAGAACCGTACAACGTTATGCAGGCCGAAAAATTCGTCCAAAAAAAGGGCGCCATGGATGCGCGTGACCGTGATATACCACGGCAGAACGAGCGCCAAAAAAATAAAAATTCCCGGGATAAAAGGTATTTTTTTTATCCTTTCGATCTTCCTCCCGGCGACGATACATATCGATATTACGGCCCCGGTGATAAAAAGCCCTATAGGGCCTTTCGTTAAAACCGCGCCCGCGGCCATGACAGACGCCAGTAAATACGGGTATCTTTTGCCGCCTGTCCATCCCATGATGAAAAAGACGAACGTGTAAAGCACAAATACCGCGAGTACGATATCGGTCACACACGCCCTGGAAAAGGCGAGGTAAAAGATGCTCGTCGCCATCACTATCCCCGATAGGAACCCGGATAAAGGGCTAAAAAATAACCGCCCCATCAGGAATACGCCTATTACGCCGGCAATACCGAATACCGCCGAAGGGAACCTTGCCGCGAACTCATTCACGCCGAACATCTTATAGCTCAAAAGAACGAGCCAGTAATAAAAGACGGGCTTTTCGAACTGTGGTTTACCGAATATGGTCGGGGTTATCCATTCCCCGGCGGAATACATCTCCTTCGCCGTCTCCGCGTAAAACGACTCGTCCGGATCGGTCAGTTCCATCGCCCCAAGCGCCGGAAAGAATAAGACAGCCGAAACGACAGCCAAAAGCGCGATAAGATAGCCGCTTCTCACCATTACAAAGACCCTCGCAGTCTTCTTATCCTTTCACCGATCGGCGGGTGTGTCGAAAACAGGTTCACAAGCGCATCTTTCGCCGACGGTTTGACTATGAACATATGAGATGTCTCCGGGGGCGGCGAGAAACTCGAGTCTTTTTCGGAATACACGCCGAGTTTTTCGAGAGCGCACGCGAGGCCGTTGCCGCTACCGGTAAACCTGGCGCCTTCGGCGTCGGCGTCGTATTCCCTCATCCTCGAGATAGCCATCTGGACCAGCATGGCTCCCAGCGGCGCAAGGACCGACAGGGCCAGCACTCCCGATATATTCCGGTTATCGCGTTTTTCACGGGACATGCCGCCAAAGGCCGCGCCCCACCGGGCTAAATGGACAAGCATCATCACAGCGCTCGCGAAAGCCGCCGCTACCGCCATTATGAGGGTATCGCGATTACGGATATGCGCGACTTCATGCGATATCACGCCTTTTAGTTCTTCCCTGTCGAGAAGGTTGAATATCCCGGTAGTAAGGCAAATAACGCCTTTCGCGGGGTTCCGGCCCGTCGCGAAAGCGTTAGGCACAGGCTGTTTCACCACGTATACCTTGGGCGCCGGGATAGCGGCTTTTTTGCTGACTTCATCCACTATCTCATAAATATGTTCATACCCTTCCCTTGGCAGCTCTTTCGGACGGTACATGCCGAGCACGATACGGTCGCTATACCAGTAAGTTATAAAGTTCATGACGAGCGCGACCACAAAAGCCCCTACCGCGCCACCGGGACCGCCGACCATCCCTCCCAGGGCTACCAGAAATACGGTCAGGACCAGGAAAAGCACCGTTGTCTTTAAAATACTCATATCTTCCTCCGGATAGATTTACAGTTTTAGCGTATAAATAATATATTATCCCCGCCCGGGAAGTCAACTACATATTTGAACTCCGCGAGCCCGCGCGCGTCCTTGACCTTTGTAAACTTATAATATATACTTGGTTAAGAAATTCTTGCTTTCTTATAAGTCTATTACAGTACGCGAGAGTCATTTATGGCGCCGTTATTTAGACGTAAAAATTTAAAACTTTTCGGCGAGATAGCCCTCGAAAAAGGGCTTTTGACAGCGAAGGATATAGACGAGGCAGTAAGGACGCAAAAAGAATACCGCGAGAAACATAATATCCATAAAAAGATAGGGGCTATTCTAGCGGAAAAAGGCGTGCTCGCGCCGGAAGATGTCACGGCGGTGCTAAGAGAGCAAAAAAGTCAAATGGGCATTATCGCGTGGTTTTCGGCGCTTTTCGGTTTAAGCCGTTAATTAAGACAGAAAATCCCAAAGGAAAAATTTAATGAAAAAATTATCGTTATACGTGCTCATTTCGATATTCGCTATGCCGCAATTGGCGCATGCCGGAGCGTGGACCCTTCCCAAAAATAACGTATGGGTCGAGCACTATACCAAGTTCAACTGGGCGGATGACGACTTCGACACTAAATACAACCGCCATACAAAATCCAATAACGCCAAGTCCTGGGGCTGGTCTATGAACCCGAAAGCCGAATATGGCGTCACCGACTGGTTCACAGTCTTCGGCGGGGTTGAATACAAAGAAGCGAAATATAAAGAATACGCCAGGCCTCCGGAATGGGGACCATATTCCGTCAAGAACCACGCGTTCACAAGTTTTGACTTCGGAGGCAGGGTCCGTTTCCTCGAAGAACCCGTTGTGGTAAGCGGACAGGTAAAAGCCAATTACTATACCGGCTACGATGAGGGGAAATCGGGGGTCGGCGGACAGCCGGCGCTCGGCGACAGGAACGATTATTACGAATTTAAAGCTCTCCTCGGCAAATTCTTCGACCAACACGCGGGATGGCCTTTCTACCTGGGTTTGGAATCGGGATACAGGTTAAAAAATAGATACGTCGGCGATGAGATACCTCTTTTTGTCGAAGGCGGTTTCTGGCCTTATAAATGGCTGCTTCTAAAAGGCGAGATCGACAGTTATTTCGGCCTCAATGGGACAGGGGAGATTCTTAAGGACGCCATGACCTTCCGGGTCGGCCCGGTTTTTCAGCTGGTGGATATATATGAGGCCATCAGCGGCAACGATATCACCAACGGGGATTTCAGCAGTGACATAACCCGGCAGGATAGATCCTTGAACTTATCGCTCCAGTACGGTAATACTTTTTGGGGCAGGAATGTTTCCGCCGATCAGGAATTGATACTCAAACTTTCGGGGCAGTTCTAGTCCTGGACCTCCGCTAAACCGCGGTACAAATAAAAACGGAAGTCATAAAAGACTTCCGTTTTTTTGTTGAAACTCCGCGGGCGTCTATAGTAATACGCGCACTGGGTCAGCTATCCGCGGAACAAATTGTATCGATAGATAGACTGTTACATCGTAAGCTGTCTTGAGTATTCTTCCAGGGACGTAAAATTTTTTCCCGCGAAAAATTTTACTCTACACTCGCCTCGCAACTCTCCTCGCCAAATTACAAATAGCTTTAGCAATTGGTAGCCAAGCCATGTTCTTATGATCAAATTTTATGGCTTCGGAGAGACCGAGCTTGCGCGGCTCATGAAGCCCTGTCAGAATCCCCAAGACAGCTTACGCTTGAATACGATATCGTCATATGCCCCATAGCGTTACTCTGATCCGGACATAGCATGCTTTGAGCGGGGCGTCATGAGGCCGAAGCGGGCATGGATTCTGAGCGAAGCGAAGAAGAGCGCGGCCGAATGCCGAGCGAAATTTTCCTCGCGGGGGAAAATGAGCATCCCCGCGAGAAGCATGCGAGGGCCGGATCCTCGACTTAAAATGACGTAAATCTTTACCAGATAGTTAAACATTTACTCCGTTTTTTATTGGATCTCCGCGGGATTACACTCTACCTATTCGATAAGCAGGCAAAGCAACGTTCCTGCATGTAAGCCCTAAACACAAAATAAACTCAAATATTTAAAACTCCAAAACCGGGGTTTAAGGTTTGAATTTTTGTGTTTTAAATTTCTTTAGGGTTTAGAGCTTGTCTATCGGGTCCGGTCTCTTTCTTTCTGCATATCGAGCGCCGCTTTTCTAAGTTCGACCGCCGGATCGGCGTCTTTAAGCACGACCATCTGCACGGCTTGGTTAACGAACATTGTGCTGGAGTCCCACGCGAGGACCGGCGGCGGGCCCTTAGCGTCATCTGCCTGCAGTTTTAAGACCTTCTTGAAAATGGGGTCCATC
>CAZOMD010000079.1:0-7551 GCA_964580895.1 uncultured Planctomycetia bacterium
TAGGGCATAGCGCCTGCCTACCTTCGGTCGGTAAACCTGCCGGCAGGCATGGAGCATGGCATACCGTCTAAAAGTCACAAGTCCAAAAGTCTAAGGTCTAAAAGTCTAAAGCTATTGACCATTTTGACCTTTTGACTGCCTTTGTTCTACAGAACTTCCCAACTTTGACTCTCTGACTCTTTGACTCTTCGCAACGAATCCTGCCTCCCGGCAGGCCGGAGCCTCGGGCTGGGACTTTCTGACCTTTAGACTTTTGGACTTTTTGACCGTTTCTTCGTCCAACGTCCCACGGAACTCTTCGTACCCACGAAACCGGCAAACAGGCAAACTGGATATCCAGCGAACCAGCAAACTATTGAACTATTGAACCATTAAACTATTAAACTGGCTGCTTCACCCAATCCTCTTTAAGTATATCCCCCTGAATGCCGACAACGATATGCTTTATAGGAACTTTCCTTTTGGCCATAGCCGCGCCTTCTATGGCAAGCGACAAAAGCCCGTTACAGCACGGCACTTCCATCGTCATGACCGTCAAAGTGTTGATCTTCGCGTCATCTATCAAAGCCCGTATCTTTTCAACATACACATCCTGATCTTCATCGAGTTTAGGACACGCTATCGCGAGGCTCTTCCCCTCGAGATAGTCCTTATGAAAATCGGCAAGGGCGTAAGAAACACAGTCAGCCGAAAGAAGCACGTCCTTCCCTATGAAATAAGGCGCCATAGGCGGTACAAGATGCAGTTGCACCGGCCATTGCCTGAGTTTCGAGACCCTTTTCCCGCTTTCATCCCGTTCCGCTTGCCCCTTTTCGCTAAGGTCCATCATCCGTGAACCGGGACATCCGCCGGGAACCTTTTTGCCCATCGCGGCCATCTTTCCCTCCTCAACGTTAATAGGCGATATTGTTATGCCCTGTTCTTCGAGATAATCCACCGCCTGCATCAGATATTCTTTTTGCTTGTGGTCCATAAGATGCTTCAAATGCGCCTTGATGACGTTCTCCCCCTGCTTAGCTATCTCTTTTATCACTTTCTTCTCGTCATACGCTTCCGCTTCCCGTTCCTCAAAAGTTATGGCGCCTTGGGGACAATGTCCTATACACGCCCCTAACCCGTCGCAAGAAAGGTCGCTGACCAACCTGGCTTTTCCATCGATCATCTGCAGAGCTCCCTCCGGACAATTAGGGATACACAATCCGCATCCGTTACATTTTTTTTCATCGATCTTTATTATTTTCCGTTTTGTCATCTCGCCTCTTTTCAGTTATCAGAGATTGTATACTTATCGATCTAAGTTCGTTCATTATATATTTCTCTATCTCGTCAATACGGGTCTTTAACAGGCAGCCGTCCAAAAACGGACACTCTTTCCCTTTATAATCGTGCTCTTTCAATCGGAACGGCCCCTGAAACACCTCTGCCACATCAAGAATGGTTATATCCACCACGGACCGGGCAAGTGTAAATCCACCGCTCTTCCCCTTATAGGATGACAAAAAACCTTTTTTATTAAGCATCTGTAATATTTTCCTCAAAAACGCTTTAGGGATATAGAGTTCCTCGGCGAGAAGAGTCACCGTAACAAGGTTCTTCCCTTTCCCGGCGATGCATACAAGCGCCCTTATCGCGTAATCCGTATCTTTAGTTAATAGCTTCATTTTTTCTACCCTTATATTTTTGTCACCAAGGGAATTCTACACTTGAGAGACATAAATATCACAATATAATGATACCGTTTTGGTGTCTTTTTGTCAATTTTTATTTCTCCCCCTCGCCGTTGCCAATAAGACGGTCAGCCGCCCAGTTTCACGGAAGGCTTAGCGAATTTGGAGAAGATGATGCTGATCTCGTACAACATCAATAACGGAATAGCCATAAGGAACTGGGATACAACATCGGGCGGCGTCAATATAGCGGCGATAATAAATATAGCCACCACCGCGTGCCGCCTCTTCGCCGATAGATATACATGGTCCACTATCCCCAGCTTCGTCAGGAAAAGTACCGCGATCGGGAGTTCAAAAACTATACCAAAGGACAGGACCAGCGTCCCGATAAATGAAATGTAATTATTAACGCTTATCGCCGCGCTTAAGTTTTCCGTGGAAAAACCCAGAAGAAAATCCAGGCCTATAGGTATGATCACGAAATAAGCGAAGATCGCCCCCGCGATAAAAAACAAAAACGATAAAGGCCCGAAAAAAATGATATATCTTTTCTCTTTTTCCGTAAGAGCCGCGGCCACAAATTCCCATATCTGAAATACCAAAAAAGGTGAAGAGAAAAAAAGCGCCGCGAAAAAAGCTACTTTGACATTAGCGATAAAAGCGTCCTGCGGGGCAATAAATATCAAATGTCCGATCGGCTTTATGATGAAAGTAATTAGCGATTTTGAAAAAAAACACGCGGTAAAGAATGCCGCCCCCAAAAAGATAACGGATTTCACCATCCTTAGGCGGAGCTCATCCAGATGGTCCACTATCGTAAGTCCTTCGTTCTTTTCCCCGCGCGTCTTAAGTCCGGCCGTCATCTATTTATGGTCTTCGTCCTTCTTTGTGACTTTTTCTATATCGTCCTGGATATCCTTCCCCGCTTTTTTGAACTCTTTAATGGCCCTGCCAAGGGCTTTGGCTATCTCCGGAAGGCGTTTAGCTCCAAAAAGCAAAAGTATTATAGCTAAAATAACTAAAAGTTCTCCCATACCAAAACGCAGCATCGAACCCTCCTTTTAATGAGCAAAAATAATCGATAATCAACTCACTAGTAGGGGCGTATTGCAATACGCCCCTACATAAGCTTAATCCCGAATACCAAAAAACAATCTGCGGACGCCCTTACTCTCCAACTGTGAAACCATCTATACGCTACACACAAACGCTGATAATCCAGCTATCCAACCAACGGACCAGATCCGGCTTTTCCACCTTTGCTTATTCCTTTTCCACCTTAGCCATGTATTTTTCAGGCTCGGCATTAAAGGCGCTGACACAGCCGTTACAGCAAAATCCTATCTTTTTACCGTTATAGACGACGCTATAAGGAGTATCTTTCGCCACCGCCCCGCCCATGACCGGGCAGTCGCTATTAATCACTTCCAGCTCTTTACTGGGCGTTGCCCCTTCTTCCGCTAATATCTGCGGCACTACGGTAAAAGTAACGCAAAAAAACAGCACAAATAATACCTTAAGTAATTTCCCGCGCGCCATATCTCCCTCCTTTTAATGAGGCCACAACTTATGGAGCACAGCGACATAAGTTGTATGGCCGAATTAACTCCGCTGTTTACGCGGTAAATTTCGAAGAAATTTACAAGTGGTTAAACAGCGGAGTCAAATTTTAATTCGCACCCATCCTTGCTTTTGCAAGAAAGCACGGGCCGAATTAAAATTTAACCTTGTTTTCCATCTGGGATATATCATGTCCCCGATACAATATATTCCCGTCCTTATCTACAGCTATGACCGTTGGGATACCACTTACTTTATATTTACGGGCGACGGCCCCGTCGCTATCCATCGCGACCGGATACTTTACTCCTTTGTCGCCGATAAAAGCGTTTACCTTATCGGAGGTTTCTTTTACGTCGACCGCGAAAACCGATATCCGTTCTTTATTGCGAAGATAATAATCGTTTACTTTCGGAACCTCTTCGGCGCAGTACGGGCACCATGTGGTGAAAAAGACAATTACCGCCCCACCTTTTGAGATCTCTTCGGAAAGAGTGATCCCGCCCCCGGAAGACGTTGCCAGAGTGAAGTCCTCTGCCTTCTCCATAGCACCTTGGTCGGAACTTTCGGCTTCCCCACATCCACCGAATACGGCCGCGGTAAAAAGCACAAATACGATCAACAAGAATTTCACGCGTAAACTGCCCATGCCGCCTCCTTATATCTCTTCTATATGCTTAAAAATCCGGCTTTAAATATAAAGTATTCTCCCAGAAATATCATGAGGAAAGCGAAAACTTTCTGTACCGCTCGCATGACCCCTTCTGACCGGCTGAACGACGCCAATACCCCGGTAAAAGACCCTATAATAATAAGAACCGTTCCGAGCCCCAAGGCGAAAACAAAAAGGAACGTCGACCCTAAGATCAAGTTCTGCGTGGACGCCACGTATGTCAATAACGCCCCGAGAACAGCCGCTGTACACGGCGCTGCGATGAACCCCGAAGCTATACCCATCAAAAACGCGGATACCGCATTGCCTCCCTTGACCACTTTTCCAGCCCCTGCCCTATTCAGGAGAAACACGGGGATCTGCACGACGTCGAGAAGTACCAGCGCGAAAAATATTATGACATTGCCGACTATAATATGCGCGAGCGGGCTTGACTGCATCTCGCCGAAAAGCCGGCCGGTCAGAGCGGCTATCATGCCAAGCGCGGAAAAGGTCATCGCCATACCGATCACATAGCTCAGCGACATAATAAACGCGCGTAACTTGGACACTTCGCTGGACGCGCCTATTACCCCGACGATAATGGGTATAAGCGGATATACACACGGGGTAAAAGACGTGGCTAAACCTCCGGCGAACACGACAAGATACGTAACTAACGAAATGTTGTTCAAATAATATGATATGTCCATAATCCCTACGCCTTCTTTCCGAATAACGCGAACTTTTTAGTAACGATATTCATGGTGACGAGCATTATAAGTACCACGCTCGAAAATATACTGATACTGTCCGGGATGATCCCGTGCTGATGCGGCAGAAAACCGACCGCGCCTTTCATATGAAAAAACACATAGATCTGGTCCAGAAAAAGCCCCATTACTATGCTACAAACAACGATCGAACCTAAATACACAATAAGCGCCTTACCCCCCATACTTTTCCCCACCACGGAAATTGTCACTATATTTGTCGCCGGACCAGCCACAAGGAACGCGAACGCCGCCCCGGGGTTTATCCCTTTCATCAGCAGCGCCGCGGCTATAGGTATAGATGCCGTGGCGCAAACATACATCGGTATCCCCGCTATAAGCATCACGATTATCGCTTTTATCCCCGAACCAAGGTATGTGCCGATAAATTCTTCGGGCAGGAAAAATGCTATAACCCCGCCTATAAGGATACCCGTAATGAGGGGTTTCCCTGTATCACCAAGAATATCGCCGAACGCGTACCGTAATACCCCGCCTATCTTATGTAAAACACCGTGGTCATGATCCTTCTCTTCGTCACACATTTTGCATTTGGGCAAATCCCTCGGCGCCGGGATATCCTTTTCCCGTATAAAAATGTTAGCGATGATCCCGGCAAAGACCCCGGTTATAAACGAAGCGGCTACCCTGTAAACCATGAACAGCATCCCCAAAAGCGAATACGTCGCGAATATCGAGTCAATGCCCGTAGTGGGCGCGGAAATAAGGAACGATAACACCGCGCCCCTGCTCGCGCCTTCCCTGCGTAAAGACATAGCGGCGGGGATGACCGAACACGAACATAAAGGAAGCGGGATACCAAAAAGTGAAGCTTTGATCACGGAAAAAAAACTGCCCTTCCCGAGATGCCGGCTGACAGTTTTAGTATCTATAAATATGTGCAATACACCAGCGAAAAGGTAGCCGAACAATAGATACGGCGACATCGCCATTAAAAGTACATACGATTCTCTTAATATACCCGAGATAATATCCATCTTTCCCTTTTAACTAATGAACCAACTAACCAGAGAACCAGCCAACCAGCTAACAAACTATTTGAAGACTTCCCCCGTCCCCATTGACCAAAATAGAAGATCCAGTTCATCCAAAGGCACGCCGGCTTTCTCCGAAAAATCCCTTAATTTGTTTTCCAACGATAGATATGTCGCCACGGAAATGTTTTTCGGGATAGAGGAGATCACCCTGTACCTCAACATGTTTCTCAGTATGTGCACATCCAGTATCGCCAGGTCCTTGCCAAACCCGATGTTCCTCAAAAAATGGCTCGCCTCTTTAAACCCGATACCCAAAACATTCTGGACAAGCCAGGCCCTGGTCCAGAAGATATCATCGGTATCTATTTTCTTTTTTATCTTTATTACACCGTCCTCCGTGAATAACTCGCGGCTTTTGACCAGATATTTCGCTTTGTTGTTCGGGAACCTTACCCCCCAAAGACCATTTTTTATCTCACTTACGCCGCCCGTAAAAAGAACTCCGCTTTTCTCCAAAACAGATACGGCCTTATCACATCGCACCGCCTTCGATTGCGGGTTACAAAGACAAAAACACAATTCGCTGAAGATCCTTTTATCCGGTTCGGACCAAATTTTTTTGAATTCCAATAACCTTTTCTTTATTTCGTTTTTTCTATTTTTGTATTCTTTATTGAGCTCCGGGAACATGGTTAAAACATATCCTTAAATGTCATTATTTTTTCCGGGCGAGATAATTAAACGCCCGGAGCGCGGCCTTAGACCCTTCCCCCGCGGCTATGATTATCTGTTTTTCCGGGACATTAGTAACATCCCCCGCCGCGAATATCCCTGGCTCGCTCGTATCGGTCGAACACTCCACCACTATCTCCCCGTTATCGTTCTTTTCTATATCATTCACAAATTCAGAGTTGGGGATAAGCCCTATCTCCACAAACACCCCTCCGGCCTTAACCATGCTTTTCTTCCCGCCGATATTGACAACAACGCCCTCGACAAAATCTTTTCCAAAAACCTCATCGATTATCGCCTCGTTCATTATTATTATCTTATCGGACTTTTCCGCCTTTTCCCGGAGAATGGCGTCACCCGTAAGAGCGGCCGCTTTATTAACGATATAGATCCTGTTCGCGATCGCCATAAGTTGGATAACGGCTTCCAGCGCCGAATTCCCTCCTCCGACGACCACGACGTCCTTACCAGCAAATAAAGGGCCGTCACAAGTAGCGCAATACGTAAGCCCTTTGTTCCTGAACTCTTTTTCTCCGGGAACACCCATTTCTCTGGACCTTTTCCCGGAAGCTATGATGGCGGTCCTGCTTCTATATTCACCTTTATTCGTCCTCATCCACACAAGATCGCCTTTTTTCACAAGCTCAAGGACCGGTTCTCCTTCTTTGACCTTAATATCGTATTTTTTTATATGCTCTTCGAACTTCTCAACGAGGTCAGGTCCCGTGATAAATTGATAACCGGTATAATTCTCTATATCCCCGCTCCATGTGGTCTGCCCACCGATATCGTCAGTAAGAATAAGCGTACCCATTCTTTTCCTCGCGGCGTATATCCCGGCCGTGATACCCGCCGGTCCGGCCCCTATGATTATCAGGTCGTATATCTTAGACATAATTTTTAGCGGATAGCGTGTAGCGTTTAGTTTTACAGCATAGCGCACAGGGCACAGCGCATGACATTCTCCGTCATATCATTGTATCGTAGGACATCCACTTAAGTTTAAACCCGAATATCGAAATCCAAAACCAGATAAACTCTAAATCCTAAACTCTAAACCCTAAATAAAATTAAAACACAAAATCTCAAACTCAAAACCTCGGCTTTGGTTTTTGTACTGCACCCCGTTAAGCAAGTGAATTTTTAGTAACAAGCGTTAATTGTTC
>CAZOMD010000080.1:0-7443 GCA_964580895.1 uncultured Planctomycetia bacterium
GTTGGCCGGTTTAACGGGTTAAATGGTTAAATAGTTCGCTGGTTGTGAAGAGTCAGAGATTCAGAGAGCCAAAGTTGGGAAGTTCCGTAGAACGTAGGATGTTGGACGTTGGACGTGTAGGGGCGAACCCCTGTGTTCGCCCTCTATGAAAAGATAAGTAGGGGCGGGGTTTCCCCGCCCGGAAAATTGAAATAACCAGAAAGTGCAGGCGAAGAATATGCCCGAATTTTCTAAAAAGGCCGCGACGAAAGTCACGGCCCTGGTTTTAAGTTTTCTCTTGGTAAATCAATCCGTTTCTTACGCTTCCCCCGTTTCCCAAGCTGTTACCGGTGCCGGGACCTTGCAGGTCGAGCCCCTTGTTTTCACCCCGGATACCGGGGCTATCCAGCGCTTATCTTTCTCTTATCTTTACCAGAAACTCACGAAAGAAGAATTTGACCCCGAGAACCACAACCTCCCAAGATTAGAGAAAATAGTCACCGAGATCATCGCCGAGATAAACAATATACACGAATTGCATAACGTACCGTCGGACCTTCTGAAGATAACAGGTTCCGCCGCGGAGGGTGAAATCATCATTCAAGTGGGTACTCTGGCCGTCTACAGGTATTACAACCCGAAGATGGCCTCTGGTGATATATGGGACCGGTTCCCGGGATATCATCTATACGAACAGGAAAGCCTGGAAGAGCCAGGCGCCGACCCTCTTAAAGGGGCGGAATATCTCGCGAAGCAGATACTTGTCAGCGAAGAGGTATTGGAAGAAGCGCTGATAAAATCTGAGGATCGATACTTCGCGCTCTATCCGGAAAACGGTGAATGGAAAACTGTTGACTCCAATGTATCGAAAGCGAAGATCGTAACGATCGGTAAGAGACCTCTCAACAATCCCATAATCGTGTGTAAAAAAGGCGTTAAAGACGCCCATGCCTTTGAAAGCAATCTAGCCGCGTTATTACTTGAAAAATATTTTCTGGCTAAGAATAAATATAACACTTCGCACGTTACGGTTCCCGTGAAACACGCCGAGGGCGATGGTTACTTGTATCTGTATGAGACCGGAAAAACTATTTTTCCATGGGAAAGGGCCTCTATCGGAGAGGACTCCCTTCCGGAGACCATGTTTACTCAGCTTGAGGAATGGGGGATTTTTGACGCGGCGTTCTCGGAGGCGGGATTTGAAATGGGCCGGGATATCACCGAGGCCGATGACGGGAGGATGTCGAAGAATATAGTAGTGCGGGAGGATTCCCTCGGATCGTTTGAAAAAGGCTTGATAGGGAGCAATTGGAAAAGGATAGATTATGACCACGAGAGTTTGCCGGTCAACGCCGATAAATTGTCAAAGTTCGTACAAGACAATAAACAGGACCTTGAGACAGTTTTAGGCGGGGAATACCGGCTGTTAGAACTTTTAGCCCTTAAGAAAAAAACCCTTACAACTGGTCTTCCCAGGGATCTAAAAAAAGAGTTAAGGCGTTCGATTTATATGTACACCGAAACCGTGGTGGTCGGGCTATTAGAGGAAGATAGAGGAACGGATGGTATCATTCCGGACGAAGAAACAGTTGATACGACATCCGAAAAAGCGGTGGCGGAAAGAGCCTTAGAGGAGAGGAATAAGACAAATCGGAGTAATTACCCCGTTGATATAAAAGAAGAAGACGCCGCGCTTTTCGAAGCGGCGCGGAAGCTACGCGTACCTATATATTCCGAACAGGACAAGACATATTACGTTTGGGATGCCGACGGCGTTGAAGAGGTCATAGAGACGCAGTATAAGAACGGCATAAACGATGAGATCCTGACCTCGATCATTACTATCGATGAGGACGGTATCCCCCAGTCGAGGCTGGGTGAGGGCGGCCAGGTTTTTGGCCTGAATTTCAGGAAAGACCGGCAGGACCAGTGGGCAAATGCCGCCAAAAATCCAAAGTTTGATGGTTTTGAAGTCCCGGACGAAGCGAAGAAAATGGGTCTTACGGCGATGACCCAATATGTGCCGGACATTGCGAAAGAAGACGTTATCCTTGGGGATATAAAGGTAAAGAACGGCCTGGTCGAAGTCCTCGATTCCGAAGGCGTAAAGATGATATATGTCTTTAGCGCCGAAAAAGGGAAGTTCATACCGGCCTTTAGAGGCGGCACCAAGACGCCGTTCGCCAATGAAGATGTCGAATTCGGGTCGGTATCCATGCCGGTCATTTTAACTTTAGAACAGCGCGAGCAATTCAAACCGGACGTATTTGTGCCTTTAGAGGAGGGCAAATGTGTCGGTTGGTTCTACGGTAATGTGCCCAAGGGCCTGAAGCAGATACCGAATAAGGAATACCGTAAATATCCGGGGCTCAGCATGCTCGTCCTGGCGGCGGCTAACGTGGGAAAAATAAAGAACGCGGAGCCGGGTACGGTCGGTTTAACGAACCTTGACGGCCCGGATCTTATAGGCCACGTCGCGGCGAAAAACGTCGAGAAGATAACGGAATTATTCGTACAGAAACCTGACGGAACTTTCGAGATAACTAAAGGGAACGGTTGGGAATCAGTGCTGGCGTGTCTAAAGATCGCCGACCAGAGCATCAAGATGATATATGACGCTATCGAGGAAAAAGAAGGCGTACTTGTTATCGTCGGAGATCACGGTTCGGTCGACGACATGACCCAGCCGAGCCATAGTTTCAACGATGTTCCGGTATTTGTCATAGATTTTAAAAATAGGGATATAAAACTGGTTAAAGCGCAAGGGGATAAAAAGGACACGCAGGCAGATGTCGCCGCCACGATTCTCCACGTACTGGGCATAGAAAAACCGGAAGGCGATATAACCGGGAAGAGCCTTTTGCCTGATGATTATGTTGGGAGTAAGGACAGGGTCGTTTGGCAGATAATCTTGGACGGTTTTGGTCATACGGATTTTAAGGATAGAAATAACGCTTTTGGAGTTGCCTTAGGGACTGGCCGTATGCCCACGATCAAAGGCCTATATGATGAAAATAACTATGCCGTTCTAAAAGCCTCGGGATATTACGCCGGATTACGGGGCGGCTTGCAGGAAGGGTTCAGGAGCGAAGAATTATTTGACCGCGATGCCATGATAAAACGAGTCAGAGAACTTAAAACTGCCAAGGTGCGTATTGTGTATTACGATTACGCCGGGATCCCCGGGGCCGAAATGCTCTATGATTACGAGGAAGGTCTTTATGAACTGGGAAAAAGCCCGTTCCTTGATGACGCCGATTTTGCGATAGTAAGCAGTAGTGACAATGTGCCTTTTCCGGATAGCGAGATCGTTGTATACCGTCTCGATAAATCGCAGATGGGATCAACTGAATATAATACCTGGTCGCTGGGCGCGGGGCGTGTCGTGGAACAATCGATCAGGGTCATCGATAAAGCCTTCATCAGCGGCGAGTTGAGCAAAAACCCGGCCCTGATGAAACATACCGAAGCCGCGAAAGAGCTCGGGTACGTGCATTTTGTCGGCATATTGCAGGAAGCGGGCGTCCATGCTTCGGCGAGACATCTGTATTATCTCATTAAACATTGTAAGGAGAATGGTATCGATCGTTTTGTTTTTGATCTTGCCTCCGACGGCCGGGAAGAAGATAAACAAGCCGCTCTAATGCGCGTGACGCAGCTTCGGGCGGCTCTTGAATATTTTGGAGTAACCGATTACGTGATCAATATTCGCGGCAGGGAAATATGTTTCGATAGAGCTAAGAACTGGGACCTGACGGGCGGGTGGCTGCATGAACTTTTATGGGGGAGCCGTATTGACAGAAAAGAGTCTTACAAAAAAGCGGTTAAGGCCAGAACCGACACCGCTCAAAAGGTGGATAAAAAAACCATGCCGATCGGAGCGGGCCTCGCGGAAATGGAAATGACAAAGCGCGGTGGAACGGACGGATCGGAGAACACATCCGGCGAGATAGGCGGCAGGGTCATAGACGAGAAAAAGAGGGTCCTTGAAAGCGCGGATAAAGCTGTCAACGGCTTAGTTAACGCCCTGATCGAGTCGGCTGATAAAGGTAAAAGGCCGATACTCGCGCTCGATATGGAAACGGGCATACGTAACGAGGCCTTCGAGTCTCTGCAAAGAATAATGATGGCCGTATCCGGTATTAAGAAGAACAACGACGAACTTAAAAAATTCCTTGAGAACGTTACTATCATGACAGGCTGCGGAGATGATCTCGCTGAAAGGATACAGAAAAAGATAGACAAAAAGAAAGACGGTGCCGACCCCAAAGATGTCATAGTCATAGCTATGCATGATAACGCCAAATATTTCGAAGCGCTTGAGGCCAAAGGCGCTACGCTGGCCACCATCGATGACAGCAAGCTTGATACTTATAATAACGCGTATTATCCGGTCGTCGAGGTAATACTTTTCACCGTTGGTAAATATATAGGGTGGGAACCGGCGAGACTTTTAGAATTCTATAACACGATCCCGAACGTCGTTTATTCCGAGGACCTCTCGGCGGAAGAATATATGAACCTTTTTCAAGATTATACGGGGAGATTGGTCATGCGCCTTATCCCTGACGCTACGGCGTTCGATACGAAGGAACTAAAGGAGATAATGGACGCCATAAGGACCATGCTGACGAGGGCGTAGGTTGGTTAGCCGGTTAGCCGGTTAGCCAGTTTGCCGGTTGTTCCGTAGGACGTAGAACGTGGGACGTTGGACGTGTGGTAAAAAGTAAAAAGGTAAAAGTAAAAAGGCAAAACTAAAAGTTAGAACTAAAAAGACGGGAAAGGGAAGGAAGTTTTGAGTTTTAAATTGTAGTTTTCCCTTTTTCGTTTTTACCTTTGAATTAATAATAAACGTGCTATAACAAGGAGGTACGGGTGATGGGTAGTAGTTTTCGGAAGACATTCTATTTTAAGTCGGTGAGTCTCGTTGTGGCTCTAAGCTTTTTTCTCACAAATACGACATTCGCGCAGGTCGCGGGGGTATCGGCTCCCGGGAGCGATCTTGGGACGAAGGTAGAAAGTACCAATACTTTTCTATCGCCTGTTCTCAAAGTCGCTTTTGGTACTAAAGTCGCGCTCGACCCGAGTACGGACAGAGAATTCAAAGGCTGGGCCGGGGACAAAGAGACAAAAGAGAATATGAGCCATTTTGTGGATAAACTCGTCGAACTTCACGTCCGCTTCTGGATAAGCAAGGTCAAAAAGGCCCTGGGGAACGAAATCGGCGGCGCGCGGGCCATAGAGGAATGGCGAAAACATATTAAGGACGAAAAACTCTGGAACCAGATTTACAGCGCATACGTGAGTTTATATATCGATGGTAAAAGCGCTGACGCTGCGGGCAGGGCTTTTTACGAAAATATCAAGGGTGACATTTATGACGCTTTCCAGTTGGTCAGGAAGGACGAACTTGCGAGTAATGGCATAGAGATCAAGGGTGGTTCCGGGAAATCCATGGATGATATGGATGCCGCGCCGGCTCCCGAAAATGTACAGCTTTCCGGAAAAGGGAAAAATGAATTCGGTCCTTTTAGCACCGAAGATTTCGGTAAAAGTTCCGGTCTAAGCACCACATTCATTCAGAAGTTTCTCAAAAAGATATCATCTCAGGGTTTAACACTCCGGTCTATAAAGGGCGCTGTTGGGAAAGTCTATTACTTTTTCGGTTCTTCCGTCAGCGCTTTCAAGAAAGCCCTCGCCAATTGGGGGATATCGGCCGATCCGAATAGCGCAAGGTACATGGAGTTCGTCGAAGCCGGGATAAAGGAAGCCAAGGCGCTCAAGATAGAAGCGCAGGGGCTTGGAAGGCTTTTTGTGGTCGAAGTAGGCGGAGAGAACGCCTCTCAGGCGGCGCTTGAGATAGGCGCGGCCGTCGGCGCGACACGGACTTTTGTTCCGGAAGAGGGCGTTATTGACATTAAAAAAGAAACTGAGGCCCTTAAAAAATATTGTGATATCCACGGGTATGGTCTTGTGATCGTGGCGAAAGGCGCCAAGATAAAGAAAGATGAAGATAACTCTGAGATCTTTGAAAAGGCTTTTAAGAAAGACGCCGCGGCCAAGGCCATCTACGATATGGCTGAGAAAACCGGTTCCGCGAGAGACGGATATTTGAAATTCGAGAAATACGGCGAAATAATGAGCGCTCTTTTGGCGGTCGGGCTTAACAAAAAAACTACGGCTATCGATAAAGTCGCGTTGGCGGGGGATATAGACTTTGATACTACCCCGGTCAGTATAAAAGATCTGGGCGCGATCGATCTTACAGGAGAAAAATACAGCGCGGCTAACGCGGCGCTTTTTGTTAAAGCTGACGACCTTCCTGTTGAAGTCGGCGTGGCCGGTTTCGACGTGTTCAGCGCTCCGGACGAAGGCACCGTAAGGATAGGTATACTGACGGGCGGCGGTCTGGCGTCGGGACATAACCAGGTCATAGTATCGGCGGTAAGAAGAGCCGTCGAACGGGCCGAAAGGGAAGGCAAAAAAATAGAGATCATCGGTATAAAGAACGGCTGGAGCGGTCTTGCCCAGGAAGAGATCCTTCAAAGGGCGCGTCTTCTGACGTTAGAAGAGGTCGAGAAATACGAGTTCCAGGGCGGCAGTATGCTCGGGACGAGCAGGTTCAACCCGAATAAGGAGGAAAACATAGAAAAGGGTATCCCGGACAAAATAGCCGGCAACATAAAAAGACTGCATCTTAACGGTCTTATGACGCTCGGCGGCGACGATACGAACGGCGCGTCATCTAAATTACAGGCGAAGTTCCCGGAGATCTCGTTTATAGGCATACCTAAAACCATGGATAACGATATACCTCTTCCGGGAGGCGCTCCCACATACGGGTATGATACTTTTGTAAAAGCCGGTATCGAAAGAGTAAAAGCGTACGAAGAGATCGCCAGGAGGGACGGAAAGATCATAGTTGTTGAGTCTTTTGGGAGGAAATCGGGTTTCGCGGCCCTTGGGGTAGGCGCTGGTGTCGGCGCGACAAGGACGCTTGTGCGTGAGGACGGAAGGATAGATTTCAGGCGCGAAGCGGCGCTCATAGAGGAGTTTTATAAGGAGAACGGTTACGGCGTTGTTATCGTCGCGGAAGGTATTATGACGAATAGAACGACCGATGAGGAGCTTTTTGACGCGGCGTTCAAATTAGACCCCGTCGCTAAGGCGCTTTATGATGAAGTTACCGGTCCCGATGCCGAGCTTGACGAATACAATAATCCGAAACTTAAAGGAGCCGCCAGAATAACGAGCGCGCTGTTAAGAGCTCAGCTCGCGGCTAAGGGCATAGAGGTCGCGCTTGGCGGTAACCTGGATTACGGCCCGCGTTCGGCGGATACTTCGGAATCGGATCTCGCGATGTGTAAGGCATTAGGCGAAGCCGGTATAGATGAAATACTGGAAGGTAAGAAAGACAAGATACTTTATGTGGATCATGAAGGCGTTGTCGGCGAGATGAGCCTG
>CAZOMD010000081.1:0-7392 GCA_964580895.1 uncultured Planctomycetia bacterium
AGAGAACGAAGTGAGAGATGACTCTCTGACTCGCCGTGAAGGTTGATGAGTTCCGAAGGACGTGGGACGAAGGAACAGTCGAAAAGTCTAAAGGTCAGAAAGTCCCAGCCACAGCTGGTCAGCCTTAGGCTGAGAAGAGGCTTTAGACTTTTGGACTTGTGACTTTTAGACTTTTAAACCGATATGATCATTTAACCATTTAACCATTGAACTATTGAACCATTAAACCATTAAACTGTTTATGGACACAATCACTTTAATTTTCATAATGCTTATAAGTACTTTGGGGCCGTCGATAGTCATAGCCACGGTAGGGTATTCTTCCGTAATGGGGCTTTCACGGAACCCCTCGGCGGCGCCTAAGATACTTATAACGATGATACTTTCGTTCATTTTCGCGGAAGCGATAGCTATTCTCTCGCTTCTGACGGTGTTTAATCTGGTAAAATAGTTGGTTCGCCGGTTCGTTGTAGAGATTCAAAGATTCAGAGAGTCAAAGAGTCAGAGTCAAGAGCGAGAAGAAAGTCTTAAAAACTTTGACTCTATGACTCTAGAGAACGAAGTGAGAGATGACTCTCTGACTCGCCGTGAAGGTTGATGAGTTCCGAAGGACGTGGGACGAAGGAACAGTCGAAAAGTCTAAAGGTCAGAAAGTCCCAGCCACAGCTGGTCAGCCTTAGGCTGAGAAGAGGCTTTAGACTTTTGGACTTGTGACTTTTAAACCGATATGATCGTTTAACCATTGAACTATCGAACCAGTTAACAATTTAACTGGTCCACGAAAGGACAAACATGTTCCTGACCATACTTATAGGGCCTTTTATAGTGCTTCAAGTGGCTACCGTTGTGGCGATACTTCTTTTCCTCCGGGTGCTTCTTCATCGGCAGCTTGAGATGGGCATGCAGAGAATAAAAAGGCTTGATAAGGAGAATCTAGAAAAAGAGGCCGAACTTAACGATAAGATGGAGAAGTTGACGCGTGAATACGACGCGAGAATAGACGCGGCCCAAAAAGAAGCGGTGGCCATGATCGAATCCGCGAAAGAAGATTCCAAACGGATGAGAGACGCCGAAAGAGTAAAAGCCAAAGAGGAGTCGAAAAAAATAATCGCCAACGCGCTTGAGGAAAAAGAAAAGATCATGAAAAGCGCGCAGCGGGAGATATATAAAAAAGCCGTCGAATTCTCGATAGAGATGTTAAAAAGGATGTTTTCCAGGCCGGAACTAGCGTCATTTCGGTCTAAAATAAGCGATGACGTCATAGACGATCTTTTGAAGTCAGACAATGTTAAAGCTCTTTTTAAAAAGGATGTGGTAATAGAGGTCATTACGAGCGACGAGCTTGCTCCCGGAGCGAAAGAACGCATAATAAAGGCGGTAGAAGGCGAAGCCGGCCCTGGAGCCAACATAAAATTCACGATAGATAAAGAGATGCTCGGGGGCCTGGTCCTAAAGGCCGGGGAGAGTATCATAGACGGCGGGATAGCCCACAGGGTCAGTAAAGCGGCCCTTGAACTAAGGGAGGAGATGCCGTAGCTAGTTCACTGGTTAGCTGCCTGCCGGTAGGCAGGGTTCGCCAGTTAGCCAGTAGCCGGTTCCGTAGTTCCGTGGGACGTGGGGTGTAGGACGTGAGACGAAGGAACGGTCAAAAAGTCGAAAAGTCTAAAGGTCAGAAAGTCCCGGCCAGAGGCCGGACGTTCCGTAGAACGTAGGGCGTTCGCTCGCGTTGCTCGCTTAGACGTGGGACGAAAAGATCAAACATCGTCCCACGTCCCAACGAACGAAGTGAGTGGACGTCCTACAGTACAACAATACGACGGGAAACGCTATGCCCCCTGCTCTATGCCGAAGCTGTTAAACTGATAAACTGTTATGCCTGAAAAAATGATAGAACCTAAGCCGAAAGAAAATCTTTCCCTTGAGATCAAAGAGGAAGGTAAAATAGTCGATATCCGCAAGGACGTAATAACGATAGAGGGTCTTCCGAACTGCGTGTACGGAGAGCTTTTAGAATTCAGCTCGGGGGATAAGGGTATAGTGATAGAGTTCGACGAGAATAAGGTCGTCGCTCTTCTTGTGGGGACTGGCGTGGATACCCGTACAGGCGATATAGCCGTTTCCAGGGGACAGCTTTTTAAAGTTCCGGTTACGGAAGACCTAGTCGGAAGGCTAGTGAACGGGCAGGTCCAGCCGATAGACGGGAAAGGACCCTTAAGGTCGTCGGTATACGGCCCGGTATTCCGCGACGCGCCGCCGATCATGTCAAGGGTCCCCATTACGGAACCCCTCCGGACCGGCATAAAGATCATCGACACGATAATACCTATCGGGAAAGGCCAGAGGGAGCTTATAATCGGCGACAGGCAGACCGGCAAGACCACCATCGCCGTTGACGCCATAATGAACCAGCGAAAAGAGAACGTGATATGTATCTACTGCTGGATTGGCGGCAGCTATACCTCGATGGTGAAGATAATCGAGTCGCTCTCCGAAAAGGGAGCGATGGACTACACGATATTCGTGGCCGCCCCGGCGTCTTCCTCCGCCACCGAACAGTACCTCGCGCCTTACGTGGCTGCCGCGATAGGCGAATATTTCATGAACAATAAAAGGGACGTGCTCGTTGTGTTCGATAACCTGACAAAGCACGCGTGGATATACAGGCAGATATCGCTTCTTTTGAACCGGTCTCCCGGAAGAGAGGCGTATCCCGGGGACATATTCTACATACATTCTCAGCTCATGGAACGAGCGGGAAGGCTTGACCCGAAGATCGGCGGCAGTATGACGTTCCTCCCGATAGTGGACACGCTGCAGGGGGATGTTACCGGGTATATACAGACTAATCTTGTATCGATGACCGACGGACAGATCTATACGGGGGCGGGGCTTTTCAACGAGGGTTTTAAACCGGCTGTGGATATAGGGCTTTCTGTCTCTCGTATCGGGAGCAAGGTCCAATCCAAGGCCTTGAAGGAGGTCAGCGTTAAGCTCAGGCTCAAATTCGCCCAGTTCAAGGAACTCCAGAAGCTTACCAAACTGAGGACCAAGATCTCCGATGAGATCTCCCAGAATATAAGCCGCGGGCAGACGCTTACCGATATCCTGGTACAGGACGCTAATAGCCCCGTTTCTGAAATGGAAGAGGTTCTTATATTTTACGCGTTTGAAAGAGGGATACTTGAACATTTCGGCAAAGAGGAGATAAAAAAATTCGAGAAGAACATCCTTGGATTTTTAAGGGAATTCGACCCGCAGCTTCTCGCTGTTCTTGAAAAGCGCAAGGAGTTCACGGAGGACATAAAAAAAGGGCTGGACAGGGCCATAAACGAGTTTTTCATAAAGAGCACTGAAATAGGCGCTGCCGGGGCCACGCAATGAAACCCATAGGACAGGTAAAAAAAGAGCTTATATACAGCCAGAACCTCAAGGATGTAATAGACATACTTAAACTTATCGCGTCGTCCGAGTTCGCCAGGCTGTCGTCAATGGTGCCGGAAGAGGACCTCCTGAGGGAGTATATTATAAAATGTTTTAGCATGATGGGCGGGGTCGCCTCGAACAACCCGTTCCTTTCGCAGAAAAAAGGGCTGCCAAAAGCGTATCTCTTGATGTGTTCTGATGAGGGTTTTCTCGGCGAATCTAATAACCATATAGTGAACGCGGCGCTTTCCCGCGGAGCGAGGCGTTCGGCGAAGTACATCGTGATGGGGGAAAGAGGGGAAAAACTTCTTGAAGACGCGGGCGTGTCCTCCACGGTTATCCCGGTGCTCAAAGGTGACATAACGATGAACAAGGTACAGGGGCTTACGAATAATATCTTTACGCTTTTTAAGGGCGGCAAGATAGGTTCTTTTCATGTGGTTTATATGAAATTCAAGACGTTTACCAGCCATTCGGTCGAGACGGAAAAACTTTTACCGTGCGATGACCTTATCCCGTTCCTTAAAACTTCGGCGGCGGCCCTTGAGACTATTATCGAACCTGACCCGTACCACGTCGCGGAATATCTTGTAAGGTTATGGCTCGAGAACAATATATTCAACGTGTTCTGGTCGAGCAAGCTTTCAGAGTGGTCTACAAGGGTAATGCACCTTGAGGGGAGTTCCGAGGAGCTCAAAAATATGACAGAGAGCCTTAAGTTCAAATATTTTAAATCCGTGCACGCGCTTAATGACAAAGTTATCAGGGAGATATTCGCCGCGCGTACGGCGACGGGCGATTTGAGGTAGGCGGATTTATTGGTTCACTAGTTTGCCAGTGAGCCGGTTTGCCGGTTTCGAAGGATGTGGGACGTGGGATGTAGGACGTGGGACGAAGAAAGTAGTTTGAGATTTGTAGTTTGTTGTTGGCCAGTTCCGGGAAACGCAGGAAGAAGGAACAGTCGAAAAGTCTAAGGTCAGAAAGTCGAAGAGTCAGAGTCGGGAAGTTCCGTAGAACGTAGGACGTGGGATGTGAGACGAGAGGGACAGTAGGGGTTCAAAATATTGAACCCCTACGTGGCGCGCATGACAAGGCGGGGATGAAGAACATTGTGAAAGATTGACCTTTTGACTTTTTGACTAACCGCCATGCTCCATGCGATTAAAACATTTAATTAAATTATGGAAAATGAAATTCAAAGACTGAAAAAAGGGAAAGTGATAGCGGTAAGAGGGCCCATAGTGGATGTTTCCTTTAAGGGGACCGATGTCATCCCTTCTATCTACGAGGTCGTTAAGGCAAAAACTGTTGACGGGAATGATGTTGTCATGGAGGTTATCGAGCAGTTGGACAACATGGTAGTGAGATGCGTGTGCCTTTCGCTCAACATCGGGATACGGCGTAATTCGGCGGCATTCGCCACCGGAAGCGTCATTACGATGCCGGACGCGGAGGATTGTTACGGAAGGCTCATGAACACTTTTGGAGAGCCACTTGACAACCAAGGGCCGATACCCATGACCCGCAAGAGGATAATGACGCGGAACCCGCGCGTGGTAAATTCCTCGGAAGTCATTATCGGCGAAAAAAGGGAATACAGGATGATAGAGACCGGGATAAAAGTTTTGGACCTTTTGTTTCCGTTCGTCGTTGGGTCTAAAACCGGGATACTCGGGGGCGCGGCTCTAGGAAAAAGTATCCTTACGTTGGAAATAATACATAACGTGGTGAGAAAACGCGGAGCGTCGTGCGTTTTTACTGGAGCAGGGGAACGTATAAGGGAAGGGAACGAGCTATACCTCGAGATGAAGGAGACGGGGATCCTTGACAAAGTAGTTCTGGTTTTCGGCCAGATGAACGAATCCCCGGGGGTAAGGTATGAGGTCGTCTTCAGCGGGATCACCGTCGCGGAGTCTATGCAGGAGAAGGGCGAGGACGTCATATTCTTTCTTGATAATGTTTTCAGGTTCACGCAGGCCGGGGCGGAGCTTTCGGCTCTAATGGGCAGGATACCTTCCGAGACAGGGTATCAACCGACGCTTGTGTCGGAAGTAAGCGAATTCCATGAAAGGATACGTTCGAGCGCGGCATCTTCCATTACGTCGATAGAAGCGGTTTATGTCCCGGCGGATGACCTTACCGACCCGGCTGTTGTTACTATCTTTTCACATCTCGATTCAATAATCGTTCTTTCGAGGGAGTACATACAAAAAGGGCTATACCCGGCTATTGATCCGATACCTTCTTCTTCCGCGTATCTTGATCCGGCTATAATAGGCGAGCGGCATTTCAGCATAGCGAATGAAGTTAGAAGGGTCTTTCAGAAATACGAGGAACTGCAAAAGCTGGTGGCGGTAGTAGGAATAGATGAACTTTCAAGGCAGGAAAAGATACTCTGCGAACGCGCGATGAAATTACAGAACTTTCTTACGCAGCCGTTTTTTGTGGCTGAGAAATACACGGGCAGGGACGGGCAGTTCGTGGAGCTGGAGGAAACGCTCAACGGGTGCGAAAAGATCGTCACGGGCCGATGTGATAACATGAAGCCAGACGAGTTTTACATGATAGGCGAGCTTAAGATGTAGGGGGGTCCGTGGGACGTGGGAGGTAGGACGTGGGACGAAGGAACAGTCAAAAAGTCGAAAAGTCTAAAGGTCTAAAGGTCAGAAAGTCCCAGCCCATGGCTGGAAACTTTTTAACCGTTAAACTGATCTAACCCGGAAGTGATGCCATGGACAGGATCGGGAAAATACTCTTGGATACGAAAGTTATAACCGAGGAGCAGCTTAATAAAGCCGTGGCCGAAAGTCAGAAGACCGGCGAGATCTTCGGCAAAGTGTTAATAAAGATGGGGTTCATCACGGAAGAGCAGCTTTTAAAAGCGCTCGCTAAACAGCTGGACATACCTTATCTCGCGTCACTCAAAGATGTGGAGATCCCCGAAAGCGTCATAAAAGCCATACCTGTCAAGATCGTGTGGCATTACAAGTTCATGCCGCTCTCGCTAAATGAAAACATCCTTAAACTGGCGATATCTAATCCGCATGAGATATGGTCGACGGAAGACGTCAAACTGCTTCTTGGGTACAGCACCGAGATAGTCCTTATGCCCAGCGCCGAAATAATGAAGGCGATACGGAAATATTACGGAATAGGGGCTGAAACGGTGCAGAAGATACTCGAAGGGAAGGAACCGGCCGCCAGGAAAGCCGCTTTGGTGGTGGAGGAAGATAAGGTCAAGGATCTCGAGAAATCCGCGGGAGAGGCGTCGGTAGTCAAGCTTGTCGACCAGATACTGATGTCGGCCATCAAGTCGAACGCCACAGATATCCACCTTGAGAACTACAGGAATAAGGTCAAGATAAGGTGCAGGGTCGACGGCGTGCTTATGGACCTCGCGCTTCCCGAAGACATAAAATATCTTTATTCGGCCATAGCCTCGAGGATAAAAATAATATCCGGGCTCGACGTAGTTGAAAAACGACTTCCGCAGGACGGGAGGGTTAAGATCAAATTCCATGGAGATGAGATAGACCTGAGGATATCGGTAATCCCGGTCGCTCAGGGGGAGAATGTTGTTATACGTATATTACCCACGGAGATGACATATAAACTTGAAGACCTTGGCTTCCTTCCGGAAGATCTGGAGAAGGTGAGGAGGCTGATACACATGCCGATAGGGATAATATTCCTTGCCGGGCCTACGGGGAGCGGAAAGACAACGACGTTATACACGTGCCTTTCGGAGATAAAATCCCCTGACACCAAGATCATAACGATAGAAGATCCGGTGGAATATGAGATGGATGAAATAATGCAGATACAGGTCTCTCCGAAGGTAGGGCTTACTTTCGCGAATTGCCTGCGGAGCGTATTGCGCCACGATCCCGACATAATGATGGTCGGAGAGGTCCGAGACTCGGAGACGGCGGAACTCGAGATAAGAAGCGAGCTTATCGGGCATGTTAT
>CAZOMD010000082.1:0-6953 GCA_964580895.1 uncultured Planctomycetia bacterium
CACCAGAACAACCGTAGGCATCTCCCTGAGAATGATATCCTCAAGCGCTATCATAATCCTCCACGTGTGGTCCCCTTGCCGGTGAGGCGCTTTTGACTTTATGCCCAGGGCATAGTCCGGTTCCGGAAGGCCCAGTTCCTCCAGAAACGAGACCGACATGTTCTTCGAATAGTGCTGGCCCGTGTATATGGTCAAAAACGGTATTTTTTCACGCGCACACGCCCTTATCAATGAACTTAATTTTATGATCTCGGGTCTAGTGCCGTAAATAAAAGCTATCTTCATCTCCACCTCGATATTTATATGAACCGTTCAAGTTTTTTTATACGCCCATCGCCTCCGATAAGTTCGTCATACATCGTCAAGGCCTGCAGAGCGAACATGCTGCACCATGAATTTATATGCGCGGGCCTCTCCCCGGTCAGCTTGAACCCGTAATAAAAACCGCCCTTCTGGACGTCTCCTCCGCTATGCTGGAACGATAACAGAATATTACGTAAGAGCGAAAGCCTCGGTAAATAGCTCTTCTCCAGAACGCCCAGGTTATACAATATCACCCCAAGCCTCAATATCTGGGCGAGCGTGTCCGTCCGGTAGAACCTGACAAAAGTATCGCCGCTATACTTTTTGAATATCCCACCATCCGGGGTCTGCCTGTCTAACGCCCACCTCACGGCCCTCGCCGCGGCCTCCACAAGATCCTTTCTGCCAAAAAAAAGTCCGGTATATAATAGCCCCTCGGCGGAATACGAATGCGGATGCAGGTGCGTGCTCCCTTCCGCCTTAGACGTTATGAACCGTCCGGACTTTTCCTGGAAGCCGAGCGCGTTCTCGCAAAGCGTGATCGCGGCTTTTTCATATTTATCATCACCGGTAACATCGAACATATCGACTAACCCCAACGCGAGCTTAGCGTGATAACTGCCGCTCTCGGTGGACCATTTTACATGAAAGTTCTCCTTTACTCCAGTTTTCGCGTTGAAGATCGGGGTAAATAACCCGTCTTTTTTTCGCATCGTATTAAGCAGAAAATCCGCCAACTTTTTAGCAAGCTCCAAATGGTCCTCTTTAGAACATTCCTTGTAAAGGTTCACAAGCCCGTAAAGCACCATACCGCAATCGAACGCGTAAATAACCTCGCTCTCGAAAGAATAAAGCTCGCTTTCGTCCATCTCGTTAAGATACTGTCTCGTCCTTACCCCGCCCGAGGGGTGCATGGCTTTTTCCCGTATCCAATCGGCGGCACAACCGGCCTTGTCGGAAACATTTTCCCCAAAAACATCTTTGATGTAAAGAAGCGTCGTTATCCCATATCCTGTTATTTCGGAGTAAACATACGAATATTTGCGGGAATCCATATCAAACCAGGCATTAAATCCCCCTTTTTGGGGGCCCTTGTCCTCTTGTATCCCGGATCTTAACAGCCAATTTTTTGCCAGCGTTATCGCGTCGTTTTGCATGCGTAATCCCCGTCCCATTTTTTAGCGTGTAGCGTACTGTCTAAAAGTCTAAAGTCAAAAAGTCCAACGTCTAATAACTTAAATATTCCATAAATTTTCAAATATGTTTGGGAACCGCTTGACCTTTGGACTTTCGACTTTTTGACTGTTCCTTCGTCCTACGGAACTCCTTGAATCTCTGCTTCTTGCCTCTTGCTTCTAACTTCTTACTTCTTTCGCCCGACTCCCGCCTCTGACTCTTAACAATCGAACCAGCTAACCGGCAAACCGGCAAACCAACTACGTCCCACATCCCACGTCCCAGCGAACGCAGAGAGCGAACGTCCCACGGCCTACGGACCTCAGTCTCTCTGACTCTTTGACTTTTTACCCCTTTACCAACTACCTTCGCCGGATTCCCGCAGACTGTAACCCCGGGCGGCACATCCTTCGTTACTACCGATCCCGCGCCCACCACCGCGCCTTCCCCTATATTAACATCGGGAAGAATAGTGGCATTCGCCCCTATGGACGCGCCCTTTTTTATCCGCCAGGAAACACCCTTAAGGTCCCTCGTCGTATCATTCCGCGGATATTTGTCATTTGTAAAACATACCCCCGGGCCGATAAAGACATCATCTTCAACAATCGTGCCATTATAGAGTAGTGCCTTATTGTGTATTTTCACGTTATTTCCCACTTTCACGTTCCTGTCGATATATACACCGTTCCCAAGCACACAGTTTTCTCCAATAACAGCCTTATCCATGACCTGAACGAACGCCCACACCACCGTGCCTTTCCCTATCTTCGCGCTTTCGGAGATCAAGGCGGTCGGGTGTATCTTTATTTCGTTTTTCTTGCGCTTCATATTATCGCTCCTAGCGGGTATCCCCCGCGGTAAAGATCAATATTCCTCAAAATCAAGGTCAGTAAAATACCAGTTACCGGCATCCGTCATCCCGGATATGGACTCTTTTCCCATCGGCAGAAAAACCTTGAGCACGATATTCTGTTCACTCCTATTGCGCGTGAAGCGTAATCTTTCCAAACAACCGGCGAACCCGAACCTGTCCTTGATATCATGCAAATAGTTAACCCTGAGGAGATCGCATCCTTCTTTGACGGCCTCACCTTCTATCCTCACTATCATTGCCCCGAAACGGTCCGCGTAAGAAGGGAGTACGAGATAATCCACAAGCGCCGCCTCCCTGAAACCATCCTGACCGGTAAATATATGCATCACGGCATATCCTACCGGCCGCTGATCCACTTTTACGATATATTTTTTGAATGACCGTTTTTCAAACCGCCAGTTAAGATATTTATGGTTCCTGTCAACGGCCACGCAATCACACGCGCTATAGAAAAGATTGACCAGGCTGTCGACCGACTCGTCAAAGTGAGCGACACGCTCGAGCGCCACATTTTTTGCCCTATATGCCGCAGACTCGAGAAAATAAACGCCTCGCGTAAGCCAGAACGCCGCGCCCGAAAGAAGCCCTGCCCATTTTCTCGTATTCTTACCCGGAGAAAAGAAATGTTCGGCATATTTTCTCTTAAGGATAAGGAGGAATACGCTGGACACGCTTTCCAATATTTTGCACCCGGCCTGTAGATGGGGCTTTAAAGTCTGGTCAGCGGGAAGCGCCATCACGAAACAAAGCCCCTCATTAGCGGCGCTTTCCAAAACGCACTTAACGACTTGCGCCGGGATATCCCAATTCGCCTCCACTCCCTTACTAACAATGTGCTTCAGGTACCCGAAATTATATACCTCTCCCTGCCCTTTAGCTGCGAGACATTTTTTCCCGAAAACGCTAAAATACTTCTTTACGATAGCGTAATGTCCGACAATGATGCCGCTTTTTTTGTCTTCGGCCACGAAGATAGAAGCTTTCCCCGCCGGACCTTTTACGTAAATATGCGACCAATCCTCGACATCGCCGATACTCGGGTAAGAGCCGGAAAGAAGGTGTATGACCTTAAGTGTATCCTCGTTCTCGAACCGCCTAATTATCACGAGCCCTCCAGTAAAGAGTCCTTCAGCGCCGGCAACCGCCCTACGCCGTCTTCGCCTCCCGCGCCCACTCGATATTCCTCTTCAATCCCTCGTCTATAAAAATCCTGGGTTCCCACCCGAAAAGTTTTTTCGCCAGCGAATAATCGCATAAAAGTTTCGGGACCTGGGCCTTCCTATCCCTTATGTGCACGATCTTTGAAGCGGAACCCGAAAGTTCTTTTATCTTTTTCGCGATATGGTTGATGGTTATGGCTTCACCGGTCCCGAAATTGACCGCTTTCCCGACCGCTGACGCGTGGCTGCCCATCACCATGAAGGCTTCCACCATGTCATCGACATAAGTAAAATCCCGCGATTGCCTGCCTGTCCCATGAATGGTCAAGGGTTTACCGGCCAGGGCAAGATCGATGAATTTAGGTATCACATCATATGTATGCCTGGGCCCGTAAGTGTTAAAAGGCCGTATGACCGCCACGGGCAGATGATAAGTGTTCCAATAAGCGTAACAGTATTTATCCGCCGCCACTTTGCTAGCCGCGTAAGGTGAAGACGGATACAAAAGATGGTCTTCGTCGATAGACCCTCCTATGGTCATCCCGTATATCTCGCTTGACGATGTGCAAACGATACGTTTTATCCCTTTCGATTCCTTGACCGCGTGAAGCATGTTCAGCGTCCCGATAACATTGGTCTCCATGACCTCTATCGGATGGTCGAACGAATTCGGCACATAGGCGTCCGCCGCCAGATGAAAAATTATCTCCGGCTTGTTTTTTATCACCAGTTCCCTTGAATCGGCGCTGGCGATATTCCCGGTAAGGATGTCGTCTATGCCGCTTTCGATGTGTTTTATGTTCTTAAGCGTATATTGCGTCGTGCCTGTGGTGGAATTCCCCCGGACGAACACCGAAACCTTGGCGCCATCCGCCAAAAGGCTCTCCACAAGATGCGACCCCATGAATCCGTCGGCCCCGGTCACAAGAACTCTTTTTTTGCTGTAATAACCCTTCATTTTATCCCTCTTTTCGTAATTATTGACGGTTACAGTGCATCGCGCGTTCTTCTCTCAACCTGAATATCATAATAAATTACCGACCATGTAGGGGCGGGTTTTAAACCCGCCCCTACAAACCGTTAAATTCAAATTTCTTTCCGGGCTTTTATGCTGATCCTCCTAAAACAGTTATTAAAGTAACTTTTATCGATTGAGAATCCGGCGTCCTTCAGGAACCTGCATATCTTGGCCCTTGTGCGCACACCTATATGTTCTTTTCTCAATACCGGACGAAAAGGTCTCGCCAGCTCGTAAGGATGCAGCAAATTAGGGGTATATATGGCGAACAATCCGCCCTCTTTAACCACCCTATACGCCTCTTTACAAAGGGAACGAAATGTATCATCCTTTATGTGCTCTATAAGATCTATCGCGAGAACTTTATCAAAAACAGAATCCGCGAACGGCATTTTCGCGCAATCGGCGTTAACGAGCGATAAATTTCCGCTGTTCCCCAGTTCGGACACGGTCTTAAGAGCCCGAGTCAGATTATCTTTTAATATGTCCAGCGCTATCACTTTATTATCCCTGCTGATCACGCTGGTAAACTTACCTGTCGCGACACCTATTTCGAGTATCCTCTCCCCGCGCCCTAGGTCCATGAGCTTTAAGACGTTACGGACCTGCCTTCGGATCCTTCCCGACCTCATTTTTTTGAAGTCGTCCAAGACCTCTTCATATATCTTTGTCAGCTTTTCCATGCGGATATCTTCCTGGCCCCTATTTTAACGATCTTTCTTATCTCGCCGCAACGAAGCTCATCGTCCGGCGTTATCGTTTCGAAGTCAATGGCGTTCTTGAGTAAATGTTTAATGGCCCCCAACACGCCGCGTGATACGGTGTTACCCATATAATCCCCCCCCGGCAGAGGTTTAGAGACTGAACACGGGGAAAGATCCTGCCTTTTGGATATCCCGTTTGTCCATTTCTCGTAAAACCTGGTCATACTCACGGGCTTAAGCCCGATTTTCGAGACCGCGTACTCGGCTATCTTTTCCAAAAGAGCCGGGATTTCCGGCAAACCCGGGTTCGTGTGAGCATATATTATCGCCGGAATGCCGCACTTGGTCAACTCATCCAGAACATTTTTGTAATATCCCAGCACGCTATTTACGTCACACCCTGTTCCCTGCCAAAAAAGTTCAGGCGCTACCGGAAATACGGGGATCTCCAATATCCCGCTCTTTTTACCTTTTATCAAAGGATAACTGGGCAGGCCCATATAGTCATATGAAAAATCAGAAGAATATTCATACCCTTCATCCTCTAATGCCCGCATAAGAGAAGCATTCCACCTGCCATAAGGCGCGGTAAATCCTTTAGTCTTTATCCCAAGCCCCTCAAAGTAAAGCTTCGCCTTTCGTATGTTGTGTCTATTGCTTTCATAATCGTTATATGTGTGATGATAGTACGCGTGGGACTGGACATCTATTCCCAACTTCACGCATTTTTTTATCTCGTCACCGGCGTCTTTAAACGAATTCACATTAAAAAATATCGAAACAGCCTCTTTGAACTTTTCGAACAGACCGTAATATCCGTTAAACGACCGTTCTTCGTATTCATCGGCGTCTATCCTTAATGAAAATATATCCGGACACCATGACCGCATCCCGCCGGATGCCAATACTGACGGGACCCTGGCGACATTCTCCCTGACCTTTATTCCGGCTAGCCCGAATTCCTTTAAAACTGATACTTTTTTTGACATCTTTAAACCTTATCCCCGTAAAAATCTCTGATCTGCTCACGCGTCGCCGTCTTGTAGGTTTTAGCGAGCGCCTTATCCTGCTTTATCCTTTCATACCGTCCGGTTTCGAGCTTTTCTATCGCCTCCAACATTTTTTCGGCCCCGAGCAGGATATTCTTCATACGTAAAGTCTTGTGGCTATCTTTCGGGGATATCTTTTGCATTGCCTGGAGGATGATATCGCCGGAATCAAGCCCTTCATCTATAAAGTGTACGCTAACTCCTATTTTATCGGGTTCTCCGTTATAAAGCGCCCAGAACTCCGAATCCGCTCCTCTGTAATATGGCAGTATCCCCGAATGCATATTTATCGCCCCGACCGAACACCGGCCAAAGATATCTTTATCTAATTTCCTGGTCCCGACAACAACGATAACATCCGGGGAAACCTCATTTAATATTGATCTTGTAGCGTCCGAATTCATATCTTTGACTTTTTGGACCACGAGCCCGTTATGCCGCTTCCCCATGCTTTCATAATTCACGTACCTTATTACGCCCCTCATAAGTAAAAATATCCTTTTACCCATTAAACGCAATGTGCGCCGTTTACTTTCGTATATTATCGCCTTCACGTCTTTGCCCGAATCCACGATGTTCTGGCTTATTATTAGTCCGTCCACGATGTCGCTTGTCAGGATAACCAGTTTCACTTTATGATGTCCTTTTCTCGCAATGATCGGGTCC
>CAZOMD010000083.1:0-6680 GCA_964580895.1 uncultured Planctomycetia bacterium
TAATCCTCCGTAGCTATTTAACACAAAGTAAAAGCGAAGGAGGATCACCCCTTTCCTTAATGAGCCCCCGCAGTTTGCAAAGCAAACTATCACGGGGGCGAATTAACTCCCCTACTTTATCTCATCAATATCTAAAGAACAGATAGTTTATTATATTTTCACCACATAAAAGCGATATAAGCGCCCCCAAAGAAAGATATGGGCCATACGGGATAACTTCTTTTCTGAACTTTATTTTAAGAAAGATCCCTACCGCCGAACCCAATATCGGGGCCAAGAAAAAAGTCAAAAGAACGAACTTCCACCCGATGAACGCGCCTATCATCCCCATAAGTTTGACATCACCGCCGCCAAGCGCTTCTTTGCGAAAGATCAGTTCGCCAAACATCCCTAAGAGGAACATGCTCCCGCCCCCCGCGAGAACGCCGGCCAAAGAATCAAGCGCCGAGCCGGCGTATGTCCCGGCGCGGCCCATTCTAAAAACCGTAAAAACCGCTAAACCCAGGATAATCCCCGGCAGGCTTATAATGTCCGGGATCTCCTGATGCTCTATATCAATAAAAGTCACTACTATGAGGGCACAGGAAAATAACCAATAAATAAAAAAATGAGGCGCTATCGAATAGCGTGATAAGAGGATAAGACCGGTTAAGGCAGTTATCAACTCAACTATAAAATACCTTAGGGAGATAGCGCGCGAACAATACCGGCACTTTCCGCGTAGAAGTATAAAGCTAAGTAGCGGGATATTATCATACCAGCGTATCGTATTTTCGCAGAACGGGCAAAAAGACCTCGGCCAAACCACGGATTTACCCAGGGGCATACGGTAGATACATACATTCAGAAAGCTTCCGATAACAAGCCCCAACACAATAACAAAAGAATAAATCATCCGGCCCTCTTATAGGATATCTTTTACAGCTTCAGTCATAACCTGCCTTACTTCATCGAATGGTTTTTGGGTCCATATCTCAAAGGCCAGCGCCCCTTGGTTTATGAGCATCCCCAACCCTCCCGAAGCGACCAGGCCTTTCGCCTTCGCGTTCCTGACAAGCGCCGTTTCCCTAGCGTAGACAAGATCATACACCGCCAGGCCGTTCTTTAAATTGCTCAAAGGGATTACTGAACGCTCATCGCCGTTTTCCGTACCGACCGGGGTCGCGTTTATGATAAGATCACAGGACTCCAGGGCCTTGGTTATATCCCCCGCGAAACTGACAGTGACAAGCACGTCTTTCGGGACATGTTCGTTCTTTTTAAAATCTTCTTCGAGAGACAAAAGTTTCTCCCTGTCCATGTCATAAACATACACCCTGGCCGCGTGCATGAAAGCCAAATAAAAACATATCGCCCTTCCCGCTCCACCGGCGCCGAATATGAAATATTTTTTCCGCGGAGGATAAATACTGAATTTCATGTCTCCGAGAAGGGCCCTTTTAAAACCCTCGACATCGGTATTATATCCGCTTATCTCCTTGGCATTCGTCTTGATAGTGTTTAACGCGCCCGTTACATTTACCCAGTTATAAAGCCGGGCGTGATGTTTTTCCAGCAATCCTTTCATCCTGACTTTGTACGGAACAGTAACGTTAAGACCACTGACTTTCCCGGTCAGGATATACTCCTTGGTAAACCCCTCAAGATCCTCCTCGACAATATCGAACACGCCGTATTCCGCGTCTATGCCAAAATGCCGGAAAGCCGCGTTATGCATGATCGGGGAAAGAGAATAGCTTATCTTTTGGCCAAGAAGACCGTATATTTTTTTGTCGCCTGGATTTGACATAATACTGGATCCGCCAGCCCTTCACCTGAACCGACCGGTAGCTTCGGGATAGGTGTTACGGACGGCCCTTTCCTATTTTTTAAGGTTTTTTGTTTTCTTTCTTCTCAATGCAAGGCTATTTATGGCGTTCACATAGGCAAGAACACTTGCTTCTATCGCATCCGTGCTTGAGGCCCTTCCGATGACGGTATCACCCTGGAACGAGACCCTTACATTCGCTTCTCCCAGCGCGTCCTTGCCGCTGGTGACCGCGCTAACCTTATAGTCGATAAGCCGCCCCCTCACTCCCAACGCCTTGTCGATCGTTTTAAAACAAGCGTCGACAGGCCCATCGCCCGTGGTCGTGGCTCGCAACTTCTTATGGCCTTCGGCTATCTCTATTACAGCCACCGGGTCCACGGACTTTCCGCTCGTTACCTGGAAATCCACGAGTTTGTATTTTTGAGGTATCATCGCGATCTCATCCTCAACTATGGTTATAAGATCTTCATCGAATATTTTCCTTTTTTTGTCCGCAAGCGCCTTGAACCTAAAAAACGCTTGGTCAAGCTCCCTGTCGGACAGGGAATATCCGAGCTCTTTAAGCCTCGATGGAAAGGCGTGTCTGCCTGAAAGCTTGCCGAGCACTATCTTGCTGCCCTTAAAACCCACATCCTGCGGCCGTATTATTTCATAAGTTACGCGTTTTTTCATGACCCCGTCCTGGTGAATGCCGGATTCGTGGCTAAAGGCATTCTCGCCTATTATGGCCTTATTCGGCTGTACGGGAATACCCGTAAGATTGCTTACCAGCTTGCTGGTCTTGTAGAGCTCCTTGGTGCGTATACCTGTAGTTAGGCCCTTAAATATATCTCTGCGCATGTTGATTGTCATTACGACCTCTTCAAGCGAAGCGTTCCCAGCCCTTTCACCAAGTCCGTTTATAGTACATTCTACTTGCCTTGCCCCGTTCAATACCGCCGCCAGGGAATTACTTACGCCAAGCCCCAGATCGTTATGGCAATGTACGCTTATGACCGCCTTGTCGATATTCGGGACATTCCCTTTTAGATATTTGATAATACTCCCGAATTCCTGTGGGACCGAATATCCCACGGTGTCGGGGATATTGACCGTACTTGCCCCGGCACTTATGACAGCTTCAACGACCTGCGCGAGAAAGTCAAGTTCCGTACGGGACGCGTCCTCGGGAGAAAATTCTATATCGGGCAGTTTTTTCCTGGCGTACTTAACTGCCTCTACCGCGGCTTTAAGTATCTCATCTTTCGCCTTACGCAACTTGTACTCGCGGTGTATCTTGCTTGTGGCGAGAAAAACATGTATGCGGGCACGCCGGGCGTTCTTCAAGGCTTTATACGCGTCATCAATATCCTGTTTAGTGGCCCTGGCCAAACCGCATATGATAGGTCTTTTGATATGCGCCGAAACAGCCCGCACCGCTTCCAGGTCGCCTTTGCTTGTTCTGGGAAAACCTGCCTCGATAACATCGACCCCCAACTTCTCAAGCTGATAAGCTATTTTTAGTTTTTCATTGGCCGTAAGGCTGGCCCCGGGCGTTTGTTCCCCATCCCTGAGAGTGGTATCGAATATAAGAACTTTCCCGTTATCCATTTTCCCCTCGCTTTGCTTCAGATAAATTTTAGTTCTTTAGTTCAATAGTTCGCTGGTTCAATGGTTGAAAAATCCAAAGGTTAATCAGTCAGTAGGGGTTCAATATTTTGAACCTCTACCCCTAACCAACAAACCGGCGAACCGATCACAGCCACGGCATCATGCTGCGAAGCTGTTCACCTATTTTTTCGATATTCTGTTTCTTTTCTTCTTCGGTGATCTTGTTATAATTCGGACGGCCGGTCTCGTTCTCTTTTATCCATTCTTTGGCGAACGCCCCCGATTGTATTTCGGAAAGTATTTTTTTCATCTCTTCCCTTGTCCCGGCGTTAATAACTCTTTTCCCGCGGGTTATATCGCCATATTCCGCCGTATCAGACACCCTTTTCCTCATTCCGTATATGCCGTACCTGTAAATAAGATCGGTAATAAGCTTGAGTTCATGCAGACATTCGAAGTACGCTATCTCCGGCTGATATCCCGCTTCGACCAGAGTATCGAACCCGGCCTTAATCAGTTCCGACGCTCCTCCGCAAAGCACGGCCTGTTCGCCGAAAAGATCGGTTTCCGTTTCTTCTTTAAAGGTCGTCTCGATAACACCGGCCCTTGTCCCCCCGATGGCTTTGGCGTACGAAAGAGCCCTCTCCTTGGCTTTACCGGTAAAATCCTGGAAAATAGCTATAAGACATGGTACTCCTTTACCCTGTTCGTACATATCCCTTACAAGGGCCCCCGGCCCTTTGGGGGCCACCATGAACACATCGACATTCTTGGGAGGCACTATCTGTTTGAAATGGATGTTAAACCCGTGCGAGAAAACAAGCGCTTTCCCCTCTTTAAGATTAGGCTCGATATCCTTTTTATATACCGCCGCCTGCACATGGTCCTGGGTCAATATCTGTATCACGTCAGCTTGAGCGGCCGCTTCTCCGGCCGATATGACCTTGAACCCGTCCTTGACAGCCTGTTCGTAGTTCGGTGTCGCTTTAAGTTCGCTGACAATAACATTTACCCCGCTGTCTCTGAGGTTCAACGCCTGTCCGCGGCCTTGGATACCATACCCTATCACAGCCACTTTGCGGCCTTTTATAGTATCAAGATTCGCGTCTTTATCATAATACATCTTCGCCATTTTCTTTATCCTCCTTTTCAACTATTAAACCATTAAACTATTTAAACTGTTAAACCGTTACTTATCCGACTGAAGAGCTATTTTTCCGGTCCTCGCTATTTCCACTATACCATAAGACCTTACAAGCTCCACTAACGCTTTTATTGTATGTTCATCCCCGGTCTCTTCAATAGTCACGGTCTTTTTACCGATATCGACTATCTCCGCGCCGGTAGAATCGACTACTTGAACGATCTTTTCCCGGACACTTTCGTTCTCGGCTTTAACTTTTATAAGGATAAGTTCCTTGCCTATGTATTCTTTACCGGTCAGATCTTGCACCCTTATTACATCAATAAGTTTGTTAAGCTGTTTTTTGACCTGTTCGAGGATCTTCTCATCCGCGTCAACTACAATGGTCATCCTTGAGGTCTCAGGATCCTCTGTCTCGCCTACGGCAAGTGAATCTATGTTGAAACCCCTGGCTGAAAAAAGACCGGCGATCCGCGCTAAAACACCGAACTTATTTTCAACCAGCACTGAAATAACGAATTTCGCCATATTTGTCACCCTTTCATTAAAAGTCTAAAAGTCTTAAAGTCACAAGCCGACTTTCTGACCTTTAGACTTTTCGACTTTTTGACTGTTCCTTCGTCCTACGTGAGCGCGTTACGCCAGACCATGTATCATATTGCTTATCGATTCTCCCGCCGGGACCATGGGGAAAACATTTTCTTCCCTTTCTATCATAACGTCGACCAGAACAGGGCCCTCGGTCTCGAACGCTTCTTTAAGCAGTTTTTTCACTTCCGTCTTCTTATGTATCCTTATCCCTTTTGCCCCGTAGCTTTCAGCAAGTTTAACAAAATCCGGACACAACCCGACTTTCTTTTCGAAGATCGTGGTAAAAGCGTATCGTTTCTTATAGAAAAGTTCCTGCCATTGACGGACCATTCCCAAATAACCGTTGTTGAGAATAACGATTTTAACCGGTATTTCCTCCATAACGGCTGTGGCAAGTTCCTGGATATTCATCTGTATGCTACCGTCCCCGGCAACATCAATGACGAGACTATCGGGTTTCCCGACCTGAGCCCCTATCGCGGCAGGAAAACCATAGCCCATCGTGCCAAGCCCTCCGCTTGAAATCCATGTCCTCGGCTTGGTAAAAGTAAAAAACTGGGCCGTCCACATCTGGTTCTGCCCCACTTCCGTACAGATTATGGCTTTTTTATTCTTCGTCAGTTCATAGATTTGTTCAATTACATACTGCGGACGTAACTTATCGTCATTTTTATATTTCAGCGGCAGTTCTTTTTTCCAGTTATCTATGCTTTTGTGCCATTCTTTATAATCTTTGTGTTTTACATCGCCGACCAACTCTTTCAGTACGCTTTTTGCGTCCCCGATCAAGGGTATATCCACGCTAACGTTCTTACTGATACTCGTCGGGTCAATATCGATGTGCGCTATCAAGGCCTCGGGGGCAAAATCATCTATCCTGCCGGTTACCCTGTCATCGAACCTCGCGCCTACCGCGATGATAAGATCGGCCTTTTGAACAGCGTTGTTAGCGTACGCGGTACCGTGCATGCCGAGCATACCCAGGCTCAAAGAATCGGTTTGAGGAAACCCGCCGAGCCCCATAAGTGTCGTAGTGACCGGGATGTTGGCTTTTCGCGCTAACGCCGTAAGTTCCTCGCTCGCCCCTGAAAGGATAACCCCCCCGCCGATGTAGAGCAACGGACGCTTACTGGCGGCTATCGCCTTAGCTATCTTTTTGAGCTGTCCTTTATGGCCTATATAGGTTGGTTTGTACCCCCTGATGCCGACTTCTTTGGGATACACAAAATCAGCCTTCGCGAGCTGTATATCGACCGGCAGATCTATTAACACTGGGCCGGGCCGGCCTGTCCTGGCGATATGAAAAGCCTCTTTCACGGTCTTTGCCAGTTCCTCTATATCTTTCACGAGATAGTTATGTTTTGTTATAGGCCGGGTGATCCCGACTATATCGGCTTCTTGAAAAGCGTCATTACCGATAAGGCTGGATTTCACCTGACCTGTTATAGCGACTATCGGGATGGAATCCATATTGGCCGTAGCTATACCGGTTACCAGATTTGTAGCACCGGGACCGGACGTGGCGAGACAGACCCCGACCTCACC
>CAZOMD010000084.1:0-5966 GCA_964580895.1 uncultured Planctomycetia bacterium
AAACCACTCTTGAAATCTCCGAGAGGGTACAGAACCCATGCGCGAACCCTTCGGGGATATACAGCATCCTGTTGTTCTCTAAGGACAGGACCTCAGCTACCCATTTCCCATAGTACGGAGAACCTTTTCTTATGTCAACGGCGACATCGAAGATCTCGCCTTCCACGGCCCTCACAAATTTGGCTTGGGCCTTCGGCGTCAATTGGTAGTGCAACCCTCTTATAACACCCTTAAGGGACTTTACATGATTGATCTGCGTGATATTCACACCCGGGATAAAATCCCTAAAATCGGTCATTTTATATATCTCGGAAAAAAACCCTCGCTTATCTGCATATACATCCGGTTCGATAAGAAGAACATCGGGAATGGTCAATCTCTTGAACTTAAAAGCCATTGTTTTCTCCTATTACGATTACAAATCCTGTTCAGGAAGGCCGGGTTTATCCTCATAAAGCCTTTTATCCGCTAATTCGAACAGTTCGGTCTCATTTTTTATCTCCTCGTGATATTCCGCTATCCCCATAGCGATGGTGATATGAAGTTTCGTCCCACTCCCCCTGACACATATCGTTTCGCCTTTGAGCTTTTCTTTCAGTCGTTCCATGGTAAGCGCCGCTTCCTTATAATCCGTCTCCGGCATAAGAACGGCGAACTCATCCCCGCCATACCTTATGAATGTGTCCGAACTGCGAAATACTTTTTTCGCGATAGCCGCGAAACCTTGCAGCACACAATCTCCGGCGGCATGCCCGTAAGTATCGTTTATCTTCTTGAAACCGTTGATATCCATGATCCCAAGGGAAAAAACTTTGCCATATCTCTTAGCAAAATTAAAGAACATCGAAATATGTTTTTTGAAAAAGTTCACGTTATAGAGACCGGTTATCCCGTCGGTCATAGAGATTTCCTCGTAATACTCGCGTCGTTTTAATATCCCTTCTATCTTGGCCGAAAGCTCTTCAAAATCAAAAGGCTTGGTAACATAATCATCTATTCCGAGGTTGTACCCCTCCACCTTATACGATAGTTCCGTCTTCGCCGTTAAGAAGATTAGAGGGATATTAGCCGTCTGCTTCCGTTGGTTCAGACGTTTCTTTATCTCAAAACCGTTAATACCGGGCATCATCACATCCAGGATAATAAGATCCGGGACGGTTTCCGTTATCCTGTCGAAAATACGCCCGCTTTCGGTCTCCGTGAAAACAAGATAGCGTTTGTCCCGAAACCTAGCGGACATAACTTCCGCAAGATCCTTGTCGTCATCGACAAATAGTATCCTTTTACCGATCATGACATCTTCCCGTATAAGGTTTAAAAAATTTGACCGGCTCATTAAGCCGGCCAAATTTTTAACTGACTAATTACATCACGAGCCCGTCATATTAAAAAACTGCGTTACTCTTTCGCGTAAGCCTCTTTAAGACCTTCCTTGTATCCGTCCGTATAGCCTTTTTTATACCCGTTACTGTAACCAGCCTCATATCCGTCCGAATAAGCTGTCCGAGGTGTCACCGTATCGACATTAGAAACATCATCGACTTTTTCGCCGCTCATCGAATCGAGTAAGGCACCGCCTATTATATTGACACCCGCGCCAGCAAGCGCACCTTTCCACACGTCTCCGCCCTTAGCCCCCGAGGCCGCTCCGCCTACCGCGCCGGCTCCGGCTCCCAAAAGACCTTGTTTCAATAGATCCGACGAACTATTGCTGGCGGCAAAACTGTCGGAAACAGTAAAAAACACCGCACACACAACTGCCAATAACACCATAAACAACCTAGCTTTCATATTTCTTTCCTCCTTTTATCGCGTAATCAGAACCCTACAAACAGGGCTTATTATAGTATATGTAAATTAAAAAAACAACAATAATTAAGCACTGCCAGGGGCTAGATATATGTAGCTGTAAGCCTTTCCCTCCCATAATGTTACATAATCCCGAATTTTGCAATTAAAGCTATGCGCTAAAGGGTGGATACTGCGGGATATGCCGAGAATTTAGTGAAGTCTTGCGCGTCCGGGCCAGCCACATGGACGGCTGGAGCTACGGGAAGGATGCTTTTGAGCATTGAGCGGTCTATGACCGACAGGATATGAATAATTTAAGCTTCCCCGCTAAGCTACGCCTGAAGAACAAAAATAATAAATAGACCGCCAGAAGCGCAAAAAGCATCCTTCCCGCGGATAACTGAACTATTACAACGAAATTGAAATTATCCTTAGCCGCGTTCCTCGCACTTTATCCCTTGGCGGGTTTCTCTTTTCGCGAACTCATTTTCGATCTCTTTTATAACACGCGCTTTATCGGAAGTCCATTTCGGAGCGATGAGAAGGTCCTTGTCCGCATCCGATACCAGCCGCAAAATAACACAATCGGACCTAAGGTTCTCCAAAAAATCACAAACGAGGTCCACATACTCTTCCCTATCTACTACCTTTATTTTATTTTCGCTGTACATATCGGCTAATTCAGTCCCTTTAAGGACCTGCAGAACGTGCAGTTTCACGCCGGACACGGGTAGAGAGGAAATAACCTTCGCCGTTTCCACTATATCCCCGGCTGTTTCTCCCGGGAGACCGAGGATAAGGTGAACGCCCACTTTCAAACCCTTTTGGGCCGTTTTTAAGATGGCATCCCTGGACTGGCGAAAGGTATGCCCCCTTTTCAAAAACCGCAAGGACCTGTCATGAATGGTTTGCACACCGTATTCAACCCAGACTTCGTAACGCGGCGAATATCCCGCTATAAGATCAATTTTTTCATCATTGATCGAATCGGGCCGCGTGGATACACATAACGAGACTATTTCGGGATATTTCGTAATGACGTCATACGCTTCTTTCAACTCGCGCGTACCGGCATATGTATTCGTGGCGTTCTGGAAATAAGCGATGAATTTTCCGCCGCCTTTTCTGTCCTTTTCCTCCTTCAGATACGCGTTTATCTGATCTTCAAGCGGCACGTTCCTCGCTCCGAACCTTGAGAACGCGGACTCATTGCAGAAGATACACCCGCCAGGCCCCTTCCCGTTTTTATTCGGACATGAAAAACCGGCGTTTAGGCTCATCCTCCTGACCCTTCCGCCGAACCGCTCTTTAAGATAGCTGTTGAACGAATAGTAGTACATGCTGTTATCTTCCGTATTTTGAACGCAGCTTTATCATAAGTATGGATATAGCCGCCGGGGTAACGCCGGACACCCTGGATGCCTGGGCAAGCGACCGCGGCTTTACCATCGTAAGTTTTTCTCTCACCTCGTTGGAAAGACCGGGAATATCTTTATATAGGAAATCCCCCGGAATATGTATTTTTTCAAGATCTGAAAATTTCTTTATCTTTGCCGTTTCACGTTCGATATACCCCGAATATTTTATGTCAACCTCAAGAAGCACTTTTTCATAGTAAGACAATTTCCTCTGGGGCATTTGCAGCCTTTCGATATCATCATATGTTATCCCGGGCCGTTTTAATAGTTCAAGCATGGTGATCTTGCCGGAAAGAACGGCTTCCGCTTTCTCCGCCAATATTTTATCCGCGTCCCCGCCGGGAGAGACTTTTATCGAAGCAAGGCGTTTCTTCTCTTTTTCCACCCTGTCCAGTTTTTCAGAGATATGTTCGACCCTTTCTTTTTTTACAAGCCCTATCCTTAGCCCGATATCCGACAGCCGTATATCGGCGTTATCCTCCCGCACCAGTATGCGGTATTCTACCCGCGAAGTAAACATCCTGTACGGTTCCTTTGTACCCTTTGTTACAAGGTCGTCGATAAGTACCCCTATGTACGAGCGTGACCTTTCGAGAATGATAGGCTCTTCCTCCCTTACTTTACGCGCGGCGTTTATCCCGGCCATAAGCCCTAAAGCCGCGGCTTCTTCATACCCCGTGGTACCGTTTATCTGACCCGCCATGAAAAGGCCTTTCACGGATTTTGTCTCAAGAGTAGGATAAAGCTGCACCGGGTCGACAAAAACATATTCGATACCGTAAGCCGGCTTTAAGATCTTCGCGTTCTCAAGACCTTTTATGCTGTGAACTATCTCCGTCTGAACATCGACGGGCAAGCTCGTTGATATCCCGTTCGGATATATTACCTCGTCATCAAGTCCTTCGGGCTCAAGAAATACTACATGCGAAGTCCTGTCGGGAAACCGCACGACCTTGTCCTCTATGGACGGGCAGTATCTTACCCCGGTGGACTTGATCTTACCGGTGTATAACGGCGACCTATCAAGCGCTTCCCGTATTATCCGGTGGGTGTTTTCATTAGTCCTGGTTATGTAACATGGTCTTTGCGGGAGTTCAATGATATTGTCGGAAAAAGAGAACGGGACGATAAGCTCGTCACCGTTCTGCCTGTCCAAGGAAGAAAAATCTATGGTACCGGCGTCCAACCTGGCTGGAGTCCCTGTCTTAAGCGTTCCCGTCAGAAACCCCAGTCTGGCAAGATCATCCGCGAGAGACATGGAAGCTTTCTCGTCCAATCTGCCTCCCGAAAAGTGCTCAAGACCTATATGTATGGTCCCGTTCATAAAAGTACCGGGCGTGAGAATAACACATTCCCCGGAGAACTCCTCCCCTAAAGAGGTACGGAAGCCTTCACAACACCCGTCGCGAACGATAAGAGACGTAACTTCCCCTTCGAAGATATCGAGCCCTGCCTGACCGGAGAGACACTCGCGCATATAGCGATTATAACGGGCCCTGTCTATCTGCATCCTCGAGGATTTCGCGGCATATCCTTTAGAGGAATTGAGCATGCGGAACTGTATACAACTGGCATCGGCCGCCTTGCCCATCTCGCCGCCCAGAGCGTCTATCTCTTTGACAAGTTGCCCTTTACCCACTCCGCCGATGGAAGGGTTGCAAGAGGTATAGCCGATCTTATCCCTGCTGAAAGTCACAAGCAGGGTGCTCGCGCCCATACGGCTGGCGGCAAGCGCGGCTTCACACCCCGCGTGCCCCCCGCCGACTACAATAATGTCATATTTGTTTTTCATAATAAAATCAAACCGGCGAACCGCCTTCGTCCCACGTCCCCCGTTCTACGGAACTTTCCGCCTCTGACTCTCTGAATCTCTGACTCTTTACAACGAACCAGCGAAATGGCAAACTGTTTAAAAGTCACAAGTCCAAAAGTCTAAAGCCTTTTTTCAGCCTAAGGCTAACCAGTCTCTGGTTGGGACTTTTTGACCTTTAGACTTTTCGACTTTTTGACTGTTCCTTCGTCCCACATCCTTCGGAACCGGCGAACTGGCTAACCTTAATATTCCGCTCTGCTATTATGCACGATCATCGCGGTGGTCGATTGTTCGGGGACCATCTGGCAAGCTTCGGTAAGGCGCACATTTATCCTATTAGTAACATCCAAAAGCCTGAAGATCTTTTTTTGGTCTTCGATATTTTTCCAAAGAGGATATCCCGGACTATACCGTTTCCCTTGAGACCCCTTGAGTTTAAGTTCCTTCCTTATCATATCATGCAGATAAGAAGCTAGGGCCTCGGCAAGATGAACACTGAACCCGTGAAGGTAGAATGAACGCGAATACTCGCGGGAATCGTTAAGACCTTTGATCGCGCGGTTTATCCTGTCCCCGACCGTCACGGCCTGAAAGGCAACTATGTCCTTCCCCAGTTCCTTCCCCCGGAAGTAATCCGCGAGAGATCTTTTCTCTTCGATCCCCGCGCTTTCGAAAATGAATCTCTCGGCCTCTTTACCGTTGTCACCCAACACCAAAAACGTCTCGCCTTCTGCATAACACTCAAAATATCCATACACGGCTTTAAGATCAAGCCATCTGTTTTTTAGGACCTCTTCTTTAAGACTGGCAAAGATCGGCGCGTATTCCTTTTCGATAAGACGTTTCTTCTCTTTTTTATCTTTCATCCCGGCGCCCCAACCTATCTCGAAAAGCGCCGTTTCGTTCAGATGTGCGACAACTTCGTCCGCCGCGATCTTCACAAG
>CAZOMD010000084.1:5976-6297 GCA_964580895.1 uncultured Planctomycetia bacterium
TTTTTTTTATCAGCGGAAGCGTCATCTTTTTTTACGGAGAGCTTGTCCCTATAAGACGCCAGTATTTTTTCTTTCCCGGTCTTATCCCCGAGCGCGCGCATTATCCTAAGGCCCGTAAAAGCGTCTTTGGCGTAAAATACGCCGCCTTTATAAAAACTTTTGTCGGAAAGGGAAGCTACATCTTTGGCAAAATTCTCGTTCACGGGCGCCCCTCCTATCAGCACCGGATAGTCCAGCCCTGCGTCGTGCATCATCTGCACGCAAGTCTTCATGTGCCGCGCGGTCGACACCAATAAGGCGCTCAGTCCCACGGCGTCGACT
>CAZOMD010000085.1:0-4325 GCA_964580895.1 uncultured Planctomycetia bacterium
ACGGATGAACTTGTCCCGTAGTTGCGCGCATCCCGGAACTGAAAGAAGAACAACCGCCGCTAGCGCTCCCGTTAAGCTCCTCACCGAAAAAAATTTCTTTCCCATATCTACTCCTTAAATATATGTTTTAAAAAACTGAATTGTTTCTTTAGCATAGTGTATGACGCATGGACGTGATCTATAAGCGTCCTACATCTTTCGAAACTGGCTAACTGGCAACCGGCGAACCGGCAAACTATTAAACCGCGGAACCGGCGCATCCTACCTGCCGTAGAACAACCTTTCCCCGAGCATCGGAGGGATACCCGCGCGTTTTATCCGGTCGCACGCTTCTTTTATATCATATTCCACACGCCGGAACTCCACCTCACTTTTGTCCGAATCATAGACGCAATATGACGCTCTATTATTCATATCTCTGGGCTGTCCGACACTACCCGCGTTGATTATATATTTAGCGCCCTTTTCTATGCTTATCTTTTCTCTAAAAGAACGGCTGATCTCGCCGTCCTTGTAAAAAAACGCGCCCGCCACATGCGTATGCCCGATAAAACATATGGTCTTGCTTAACAATTCAAATGTGGGTAAAGCATCCTCTTCATCAAACATGTAACAAAAATCTTCCGGTGAATTCAACGTGCCGTGCACCACGAAAAAAGATCCGGCCTCGTGGACATATCCGAGACCTTCCAAATAACGGCGCTCTTCACGGCCCATATTAGCCCGTGTCCACTCCAAGGCAGTAGCCGCATATTGGTTGAAATACGAGGGGTCCATCTTGCCGATAACCCCCGCGTCATGGTTGCCCAAGACCGCGATGGCGCCAAGATCGCGGACTTTCAGCGTACACTCATTTGGATCCGCCCCATATCCCACGAGATCCCCCGCGCATATGACCTTGAATCCCCCTCTAGGAAAAGTCTCTTCCACCGCTTCAAGGGCCGGTAGATTGCCATGTATGTCAGACAGAACAACATAGATCATGGTCCCCCGTTGAGCATGTCGTAACGCGCGGCTCTATCTTTTTGTCAAAACTTTATATTAAACGAGGTGAATTCGCTTGTCGCGGGCTCCCAATCCAATTCTTCGTCGCTAATGTGCCTTCTCATCGTTTCTCTTATATCCTCGAGGAAAGAGGACAACTCCTTCTCCTTCCCCTCACAGACTATCTCGACCCTGCCGTCACTAAGATTCTTCACAAAACCAACAACCGGATACCGCTCGGCTATACTTTCCACAGTGAACCGAAAGCCCACTCCCTGCACTAACCCGCCGTAAAACACATGAACTCTCTTATTGTCACTTGGCATATCTCGTTTATGAATTTGTGGGACAACTGATTTTGTCGACTTCGACTTGGCAAACTGAATATATGGGGTTTAATTCTCTTTTGTTCAGATACTGTAAAGTTCCGAAGGGACATCTCCGCAGACTCTCTCTCGATTATCCATCATTCTCTAATTACAGGCTCAGAAGCTCCATTCAAATCCCTACTTTTAATTCTCTACCTTGGGTAGGGCTTCGAAGGACCTCTCCCACATCTACCCATCACCGCTGATTCCTGCGAAGCTGTACCAGTTGCCACCGGTCAAACAGCGAAGCAGAATGGTCGGGGCGCTGGGATTTGAACCCAGGGCCTCCACGTCCCGAACGTGGCGCGCTAGCCAAACTGCGCTACGCCCCGCCATAGAATCTGGGCCACAAACTGTCCTTTTCGTTACGGCCATTAGATATACGACAATTCACGTAAAAGACACGATTTATGGCAATCGAACGACGATATATTATCACTATATCTATACAGCGTCAATATGTCAATTTACGGATACCCGGGGCTAAAGCCCAAGCTTACCTGCACTTGAACCCCTGCCGGCAGGCAGAACCACACCTCTTGTCCCCATTTTGAGCAACAAGGCGTGAGTGTGACGAATGAGGAATGAACCTAACTAATCTCCCAAAAAGAATTCCGGATCCGTCAATATCGGCTCATAACCCCAAGGGAACGGCACGGGGAAAGTAGCTATCTCATAGACCCCCACAACCGCCCTTTTTAGGCAGTTCACGGTACCGGCTAAAACCCCCCATGTAACCCCGGCGAAGATCCCGTCACTCTCCTGGACCTTCCCCATGGTATACGGATATTCAAAAGGACATGTTATAACATTCGCAAAGCCGCGGCCTAATTTTTTTACCGCATCATCCGCGTGCGACTGTGGCGCCAAGACAAATAAAAGTGCCAAAATGGTACAAACCACCGTGATCTTCCGCATTGATACCCCTCCTTTTGATGAGTCCCCATAGTTTGCTTCGCAAACTGACATGGGGACGAATTAACTCCCTGCCTGCCGGCAGGCAGGCGAAGCTTGCGCGGTAAATTTCGATAAAAATTTACAAGCGTTCAAGCAAGGAGCACCTCTCAGATAAATCCTCTTTGAGCGAGCATATCCCTTGTTATCGCCCCGCCTTTATCCAATTTCCTCAGGTTTTTGATCATCATATCAAACTCAATGTTCACATAATACCCTGGCCTCTTCTCCTTAAGCACGGTCCTATTGAAAGTTTCAGGGATAAGATATATCCCGAAAAACGACTGGTTCACCTCCGCTACGGTTAGGCTTACTCCGTCGACAGAAACAGACCCGCCCTTCACTAAATATTTTTCATCATCATCCCGCATTTCGACCGAAACGATCCACCCTTTCGATGTGTTCCTATTATCCCTTATCCTCCGCTCCCCGTCAACATGGCCGGTTACCATATGTCCGCTGACGGCGTCTCCGAGCTTCATCGCCTCCTCCAGATTCACCCTGCCCCCCACCTTGAGCCTTTTAAGCGCCGTTCTCTCCAGAGTGTTCTTTACCACATCGAACAAAAGAAGCCCTTGCTTCTTTTCAGTTATAGTAAGACAAACACCGTTAACCGCCACACTGTCCCCTTCTCTGAGAGACAGGCCGGTCCTCTCGCACGCGACAGCAAGCTTTATCCCGGTTTTTTGCCTTGATATCTTTTTTACAATCCCGGTCTCGGTAACGATCCCCGTAAACATTATTTATCTTCCTTTGCGAACGAGCCCTCTGATCAACACGTCTTCCCCGTACCTCTCCACTTCGACATGCGACAACTTAACGGCATCCTTGATATTGGGGACACCCCGCCCCAGTATAGCAGACTTTGTCCCTCCGAGCAATTTTGGCGAGATGTACGTCCGGACCTCGTCAACGAACCCGCCGTCAAAAAGGCTCCCGGCAAGCTCCCCGCCGCCTTCAGCCAGGATATTGACAAACCCCCGCCGCGCGAGCTGTTTTAATAACCCCCGCATCTGCACGCGGCCGCCTGAACTTCTTACCGTCATGATCTCAACTCCGCCGGCTTCGCGCAGTTTTTCGGCCTTCGCACGCGCCGCGGACCCCGTCGCCGCTATAAGAACAGGGGCTTTTTCCCCGGTCCTAACTATGTTCGAGTTATGCGGCGTTCTTAACCTTGAATCCACAATTATTCTTGTGAGCGCCTTTCCCCTCCGGCGCCCCGCCAAAAGATGCGGGTCGTCCTTAAGAACCGTGTTCACTCCCACCATTATCGCATCGTACGAATTCCTTTCTTTCCTTGCCGATAAACGTGAGAATCCGGACGTGATCCATTTTGATGACCCGTCCCTCGCCGCTATTTTCCCGTCCAGGGACTGAGCCGTCTTTAAAGTAATGTAAGGCAGCCCCTTAGTCACATATTTAATGTATTTCCTATTCAAGAACGCGGCTTCTTTTCCGCATATCCCGGAACGAACGCGTATGCCGGCCGACTTCAATCTTTTGGTCCCTCTGCCGCGATTTATCTGATTAGGGTCGACCATCGCGATCACCACTTCTTTTATGCCACTTTTTATCAGAGCGCCGGTACACGGAGGGGTCTTGCCGTAATGATCGCAGGGTTCAAGCGTTACATACATCCTGGCACCTTTACACGAACGCGCGTCGCGTATCGCCATGACCTCGGCATGTGGCTCTCCCGCCTTACGGTGATATCCGCGGCCGATTATCGTTCCGTTCCTCACGATGCAGGCGCCTACCATCGGATTAGGATATGTCATATCCTGGGCTTTTTCCGCCAGCATAAGCGCTTCCTGCATGAATCTGACATCTTTTGATCCGGAGCCTGTTATCTTTTTCATCGACGTTCCCGGTTTTTTTGCTCCAACCCAGAACACCGTTTTTTCATAGCCTCGACGTGTTCCATGTCGACGGTGACCGTGCCCATAAGAAGGCCTTCTCTTCGCGCCCCGTGGCAATCGGACCCGCCGGTTGTCAGAAGACCATATTCCTTGGCGATAC
>CAZOMD010000085.1:4335-6090 GCA_964580895.1 uncultured Planctomycetia bacterium
GATACGCAGGAACTCTCTTATCCCCTGAGAAGTATGCCTTGAATGATACGCTTCTATCCCAACTAACCCGGCATTTACATACTTCTCTATTGCCTCTATGTCCGCGGGATATGACGGATGCGCCAGCACGGGTATCCCGCCGACGCCAAGTATAAGCGCTATCGCCTTGTCGTACTTTATCCTCTTGTACGGGACATAGCAGGTTTTCCCGTCACCCAAATATTTTTCAAACGCTTCACGCACGTCGCCCGTTATCTTCTCACGCGCGAGTGTCCTTGCCACATGCAATCGGCCGACGGACCCGCAACTGGCCTCACGCAGGACCATTTCTTCGCTGATACCGACACCTTTCAAATTAAGCAGCCGGACTATTTCCTTCATCCTGTCAAGGCGCCTGCCTCTCAGCGACACGAGGGTTTCCAGAAAATGCTCATTTTTGCAATCGATAAAATATCCAAGTATATGGACTTCCTTCCCTCCATATTCAGCCGACATCTCCACCCCGGGGACTACTTCGACGCTCGTCACGTGTGCCGCTCGCTGCGCCGCGCCTATCCCGTCGACACAATCATGATCGGTTATCCCGACCGCGGCCAGGCCAAGCTTTTCGGCCCTTTCTACCACCTCGCTGGGGGACAAAACACCGTCCGACAGATTGGTATGGATATGCAGGTCCGCTTCCCTTTTCTTATTCTTTTTCTTTCCCATCGTCCTTCTTGTCCGGGACAGCGTCCCTTTTTATAGTCTTATTTATTTTGTCAAGCACCCCGTTCACGAATTTCCCGGAATCCTTGTCGCCATACTTTTTCGCCAGCTCTATCGCCTCGTTTATCGCGACCTTGGGAGGCACATCCGCGCTGTACATAAGTTCGAACGCCGCTATCCGTAACGTATTCCTGTCTATCGTCGCCATGCGGGATATTTTCCAGTTCTCCGTGTATTGCGCGATGGTATCGTCAATGGCATTTCGATTGGAAACATACCCGTTGACCAGAATGTTCGCGAAATCTTTTACTTCATTACTCGCCTTTTCATCGTCTTCCCAGAACCTTTCGATAATGAGATCCGCCGGCTCTTTGGTTATATCGATGGCATAGAGCATTTTAAGCGCCGCTTCCCGCGCCAATGTCCGCTTCCTCATCTTATCTCTCCTTAATGAGTCCCCATAGTTTACTTCGTAAACTGGCACGGGGACGAATTAATCGCTTCCCTTTTCCTGAAAATAAACGGAGAACATTTATCTACCGCTTACATTTCCGAAAATATGTTGCACATCTCGATAACTGTCCGCGCGGCATCTCGGCCCTTATTCCCGCTCTTTGTCCCAGCCCTGTCAAGCGCCTGCTCAAGAGTATCCGCCGTTATTATGCCGAAAATACAAGGTATCAGACTATCGAGGCCGACTTGCGCTATCCCTTTCGCGGCCTCGGATGCCACATACTCAAAATGCGGCGTCTCTCCCCTTATGATCGCGCCCAGACATATTACCCCGTCTACCTTCCCGGCTTTCGCCATTTTTTTGGCGACTACCGGTATTTCAAAAGAACCGGGAACCCAGATGGTGGTGATATCGTCTTCATTCACCCCGTGTTTCACCAAGGTGTCAACTGCCCCCTCCAGAAGTTTCGATGAGATAAACTCGTTGAACCTCGAAACGATTATCCCGATCTTTTTACCTTTCGCTATCATGCTCCCTTTAACCGTATTCCCCTTTTTCATATCTCCCCCCTTAATGAGCACATCACTTACGCGACC
>CAZOMD010000086.1:0-5730 GCA_964580895.1 uncultured Planctomycetia bacterium
AGGGTGATCTTCGGTAACGACTATTTTATTTCCGTTCAAAGTATCGATCTCATAAACCCGGTTTTTAGGTTTGATCTTAATGAAATTTAAGATCGCCGTCTCTTCTGTCTTGTTTTCGGCAAAATTCATACAGGTCAATTTTTCCCGATCAAAGGCATTCTCTAGATCTTTTATTTTTATATAAGCGCCGTTATTAAGCAATATTTTGGTGTCCCCGCTAAGGCAATTTATGTCGTACCCGACACCTCCAGGCGTTATGACGCCGCCCAGAGCCGTGTCTGTCGCTATTACGCCTCCTATGGGAAGCCCGTACCCCCAATGTATGTCGGGCATTGCCATGGACGCCTTGACTATCCCCGGCAAATGCGCGGCGTTAGCCACCTGCTCAAGCGCGTTGTCTTTGAGAATATCCTTGAGCATTTTTTCATCGGTAAAAACTATGCCGGGTACGCGCATACCTGGCATATAGCTTTTCGGTATGCGCCACCGGCACTCATCTATCTTTTCGAGCCTTCCCGTGAATTCACGCGTCATGGTCCCCGCCTTGTTGGTTAGCCAGTTAGCCAGTTTCAGCCGTGGACTGAACCGGTTTCCCGGTTATATTTAAATATTACAAATTCTTTTTATTTTCCCTAAGACTTCAACCCTCTTTATCTTCATTCTATCTCTCCTTAACTGGCAAACTGGCCAACCGGCCCTCGGCTTCGCCGAGAGGCGAGCAAACTGTCCAACAACAAACTACAAATCTCAAACTACATCCTCCGTCCAACGTCCTACGTTTTACGGAACCAGCCGGCTACCCTGCCTCACACATCAAACACCACCGTGACCTCATATCTTCCGGACTTCTTCTCTATGTGGATGTCGTAATACGTCGCGGCTTTTATTTCCTTTTTGATCTTTCCGCGGTCATCCCCGATAATATGGCCTCTCGCCTCGGCCTTGACCCTGGTATCTCCAAGCTCCAGAACCCTAAATCCCGAGAAAAGGGCCTTATCCGAATAGGCCTGATACAAAAGCTCGTTCAGCCACGCGACAAGAAGAGCTTCGGTGTCATCCGCTTCCGCTTCGACCCGCGCCGCATGGTCCGTCTTTAGCCCTTCGATATCCCCGATAAGGCTGAACATCGCGTACGCCGCGTTCTCGAAAAGACCGTTAAGATCGTCTCCATATATTTTTGCGGCAAGGTCCGCCGTATGAAATATTTGCTCAAATCTTTTTACGCTTTTAGATCTCTCCGGCATGTCATTCTTCCCTACCGCCATTTACGCTACCCTTGCCCCTTACCATGGGCACGAACCTGACCGGTATAAGCGGCTTTTGCTCGTAGCCCGTCTTCGTTCTGGTCACGACGTAAAGCTCTTGCACAAAACTGCCTACCGGTATCACCATCCTGCCGCCCACGACCAATTGGTCTATAAGCTCCACCGGCAGTTCCGGCGGGCTCGCGGTAACTATTATAGCGTCAAACGGCGCGTACTCCGGCCATCCTTCATACCCGTCGCCGCACTTTACTTTTATGTTCTTATAACCCATCCCCTCAAGCCTTTTAGCGGCTACTTCGGCAAGTTCTTTTATTATTTCAATAGTGTATACCTCTCCGGCTATTTCACCCATCACCGCCGCCTGATAGCCGCACCCCGTCCCGATCTCGAGAACGCGGCTTGAAGAAGTCACGCGAGCCGCCTCGGTCATTAAAGCCACTATGTAAGGCTGGGAGATCGTCTGTCCAAGGCCTATCGGTAGCGGCGAATCCACGTAGGCCTCACTCACAAGGTCTTCTGGGACAAAGAGATGCCGTTCTACCTTCTCCATGGCCTTAAGCACGCGTTTATCCGTCACGCCGCGGCTCTTTATCTGGTCTTCCACCATCATGTGTTTTTCCGCGGTAAAATCATCGGCGCCATAGCCCGGAATCATACCTACCCCCATAATAATTACCGACAATATCCCAGCTTTTAAGAGAATCTTTACCCGCCGCATAATGTCACGACTTTCTCTCATCTTACGATTATGTTACGCCCGGGCCGGGGGGATTGTCAATTAACATCTACCCCGACATAAAATTCACAATTGATCCCTGCCTGCCTTCGGCAGGTAACCCGGCAGGCCGAGTAGTGTCGCCTTCCCCAGCTTGAAGACAGGGCTTAGCATCGCGCAAGGTCAATCTTTCTTGAACCTAACGCCCGAAAACACGTAGGGGCGTATCGCGATACGCCCCTACGGATTATTATGGATCATGCGGAATGATCCGCGTATTTAAAAACTCTTCGCTATCTTTTTCCCGAATTCGACACATTCGGCGACCGCCTTTTCATCGGGATTCCACAACGCTTTAAGCTTTTCATCCAAAACATGAAAACCGGCTTCCTTCAAAGCGTCGCCGACCATACTGGGCGATTCTCCGCTCCACCCATAACATCCGAAAGAAGCGGCCTTTTTCCCTCGGAACTTAAGCCCCCTTATCTCTTCCAATAAGCCCGCGACAGAAGTCAATATGCCGCTATTGATCGTCGGGGACCCGACAACTACTCCTTTGGACCTGAAAACCTCTGTGATAACGTCGTTCTTATCGGAATGCCCAATATTGTACAGTTTCACCGTCACTTTACTATCGGCGGAACTTATCCCGCGCGCTATATTTTCAGCCATAACGCGTGTCCCGTTCCACATCGTATCGTAAATAACGGTGATCTGGTCTTCCTTATATTCATTAGCCCATTGCAGATATTTCTCTACGATCTGGCCGGGATCCTTCCTCCAGATAACCCCGTGGCTGGTGCATATCATATCAAGCGGAAGTTTTAGCGATATGAACTCATTTATCTTTTTGCCGACAAACCCGCTGAAAGGCGTCAATATATTGGAATAATATTTGATGGCCTCCTGAAATAGCTCGCCCTGGTCCACAAGGTCGTTGAACAATAGTTCCGTAGCGTAATGCTGCCCGAACGCGTCGTTACTAAAAAGAACGTTTTCCCCCGTGAGATAACAAAACATGCTGTCGGGCCAGTGCAACATGGGCGCTTCGATAAAGATGAGCTCTTTTCCGCCTATATCCAGCCTGTCCCCGGTCTTTACGGGTTTAAAATTCCAATCCTTATGGTAATGCCCCCTCAGGGATTTTACCGCGTTCTGGGTGCAATAGATCGGCTTATCCGGGATAATCTCCATAAGCTCTTCCAGGGCGCCGCTATGGTCTATCTCCCCATGGTTAGCGATGATATAATCGATCGCGCGGAGGTCTATTTCCTTGGATAATCCGGAAACGAACTCCTTGGCAAAAGGGGCCCATACGGTATCTATAAGAACGGTTTTCTTTTCGCGGATAAGATACGAATTATACGTGGATGCGCGATGCGTGGAATATTCTTCGCCGTGGAACTTTCGTAGCTCCCAATCCACCTTGCCGACCCAGTAAATGTTATTTTTCACATTCTTGCCCATATATCCTCCTTAATGAGTGTAGGGGCGTATTGCAATACGCCCCTACTTTATTCGACCAAAGGGGAACACGAATCGCGCCGCCGAATTAACCTGTTGGGCCCTTCAATACGAGCGCTAAGACCCCGTAAAAAGCGCCGAAAATAACTCGTACGATTATATTGTATGCCTCTCTAAATCTATTATAAACAAAAATCTTTCGCCTTTACTCCCGGCGGATCCGGCAGGCTATATCTTTGGAAAAAGCCGGCACATCAATGGTCAGATCTTCACCGGATGTTTCAGTTTTTATGCGTGAGATCATTTTGCCCTCGAACGTGTCCCACCATTGGATATCATACACGCCGGGCTCAACATCAGACAGATAAAAATACGTGTCGTTTATTTCCCCGGGGATGAGCCCCTTTTGCGCCATATCCCCCCAATTATATGCTTTATTCTGGATCCAGAAAAGCATATCTTCACCGACGATAAGACCGGCCACTCTCGCGTCAGCTACCTCACTGCTCTTATAATTAGTAAGAACTACGCGTTTTATCCCCAGCCAGTCCTTTTCAGCGCCTATATTGGATATTTTTATTGTATGTTCGCCTTCCGCCACGTCTATTTCTTCGGCCGTACCATAATAGCATTGGTAAACCTTTTCTTCCGTATGCAGAGAACTATTTTGCCACGGCCCTTTATCCGGGCCCGTATTAAAAACTTTCGACAAAACCTCTTTGCCGTCCATCGTAACGACAAGACGCGACGCCTGTGAGACCATCCCGACAAATATGATGAATTTCCCCGGCACAGGATAATCAACGTGAATCACAGGCTCCAGCCGGAAAATACTTTTTACCCCTCCGTGAAGATAATAATTCAGCGTCCCTCCCGCAAGATCCCCGTTCTTCTCCACGGTAAATTCCTTATAACTTGTCTCGCCCCAGACCTCTTTCCCGGTAATCGTCACATCGGAATAAGTAACGTTTCCCTCTTTTGGGATCTTTGTCATTATCGGCGATGTTTTGGCGAATATGACTTTCGGCGAATCCCAGTCAACGCCGTTTATAAAATTCCGCAGAGCGCGATAGTGAAAATACAGATCGTTCTTGCACATGTACGTGTCCCACCACCACGTCATAGCCCCGCCGAAAGCCCCGGAAAGCGCGCTGGCCCATAACCCGTTATGCAGCATGACACCTTCGCCCTTCGGGTCACACTCATCGTCGCGCTTCCCCCAATCCATCCCAAACTCTTCGATAAGCAGGGGCTTCATATCCCTTTCGAAGAATACCCTGTTCGTCGAAACTATAAACTCGATGATATCCGCCGCGAAATTACCGTAAATATGCCGCTCCGCGACATCCACTTCGTCTAACGCCCATATCGCCGTTTCGTCAAAATTATTCGCCCAGGGATACCCCAGGCTGGTAGTAACTAAATGCCCGTGGGGATTGATCGACCTTATATAATCCGCCATTTCGCTTACCCATTCTTTCGGCGCGTCCACTTCGTTCCAAAGTTCGAACGCTAGGATATTCGGTGAATATCCCCAGCGCGAAACGATGTACCTAAGCCTTTTCTGATATATTTTTTTCGCCTCCGGGAGGGTGAAAAAATCCCACGGCTTCTCGCATGGCCCGCCGTTCTTTTTATTATATACGTTCTCTTCCCATGCTTCCTCCTGCCAATTGCCTTTTTCCGTCATAAGAGAACCGTACGAATCAAGCGTCAGGATGGCGTAGATTCCCTGTTCTCTGGCCTTTTCAAGGATAAGGTCGAGCTCCTTACTGTCCTTCAAGTCGTACTTCCCCAGCTCGTCAACCTCCACCTTAAGCGTCCACTTATTGTTGAGCCATATCCTTGTCATGTTGCATCCGCTTCCCGACAGCTTAGAGAAATACTCGTTAAAGGTCGGGAAGCGGTTATCCTTTGTCCAGCCTATATTATGCCCAAGACCAAAAAATGGTTTCCCGGAATCGAAAACCAGATAATGCCTGTTATTCCCGCTCCGCCTTAAGAAACCATCGTTATTGCTTTTTGTAACTTCAAAAAAATAAACTTCCGATCGTTGAGATGCTTCTCGAGACCTTAATCCGAGATAATAGGAATATTTCCCGGTCTTTGTCGGGGTATACCGCGCTTCCCATTGACCGTTTTCCCCGGTAAAAAATCCCTGGATGACTGTTTTTTCTCCGTCGGGACCGGTAAAGTGCGCGAGAAGCTCGACCTGGCCGGGATCATACGGGTCTTTAAAGGAGGCTTGAATCTTTGCGCTTACTATGAACGGAGAGTAAAGAGATA
>CAZOMD010000087.1:0-806 GCA_964580895.1 uncultured Planctomycetia bacterium
GGCGGCCGATGTGCAGGATTATTTGCGCGAAGAGGTTTTTGCCGAAGGGCTGACACGCAACATCCCCGCGTTCTCAAGATTCTTCGACGCTTTCGGATATTCGCACGGCGAAATAACAAATTATTGCAATATCGCGCGCGAATGCGGGGTCGATTCCAAGACAGTCAAGGAATATTACCAGATACTCGTGGATACCCTCTTGGCCGTAAGGGTAGAGCCTTTCAAAAAAAGACAATCGCGGCAAGTCATAACAAAGGCCTCGAAATATTACATGTTCGACGTGGGTGTCGCCGGCTACTTGACGAAGAGGCATTTGGCTGAACAAAAAGGCGCGGAATTCGGAAAGGCGTTCGAACATTTCATGTTTATGGAAATGGTCGCGTATAGATCCTACGCAGGCAAAGATTTTGCCATAAACTTTTGGAGGACAAAAGCAGGGCTTGAGGTGGATTTCGTACTGGGTGGTGGAGAAGTCGCGGTCGAGATAAAAGGATCCGGACGCATTGATAAAAGGGATACGTGCGGGTTAGACGCTTTTATCGATGAATATTCTCCCAAAAAAAGCATTTTAGTTTGTAATGAGAAAGAAAAAAGACTGCACGGTAGAATAGCGATCCTGCCCTGGGATGTTTTTCTGCGAGAACTATGGGGCGGGAAAATATTGTGAGGAATAAAGCGTACGGCGTGACGGGAAAATAGGGACGTCCCAATTTTTCTGTACGCTATCCGTTGCACGCTATACGCTAACAAAGCGAACTGGCAACCGGCCAACCGGTTAACCGTCTAACTGATCATCAAAAACTTCA
>CAZOMD010000087.1:816-5666 GCA_964580895.1 uncultured Planctomycetia bacterium
GACTTGGTCTTATCGCGTAGCTATAATAACCATACGATGAAGCATAAGCTAATATTAATATTAATCCCCCTTACTGTGGTCATATCGATGTTTATCTCTCCAAGTGTCTCGTATAGCTTACCGAATAACGCGGAAAAAACCACGGGAAAGGCCGGTAAGGACTCGTACAAGGTAGGTCCGGAAAATGTTCTTCTCATTGACGTCTATTACGGGAAAGGGGAGAATATGAATAGGAAAGTCCGCGTTTCTCCCAAAGGTTTCATCACCTTCCCGCTCTTGGGCGAAGTCGAGGTTAAAGGGCTTACGGTTTCCGAGGTTGAATCCACGCTAACTTATCTTCTTGAGAAAGATTATCTTGTTAACCCACAGGTGTCGGTTTTTATCGAGGAATATAGCACGGTCTCTATCCTCGGCCAGGTCAATAAGCCCGGGGCGTACCCCATAAAAGGTAAGATCTCAGTGGTTGAACTAATCTCAATGGCCGGTGGATTCACGCCGATAGCGGCCACTAATGACGTTAAGGTAATAAGGACCCGACAGGACGGGACCAAAGAGACTATCAATATAAAAGTGAATGACATAATCAATAAGGGGAAAGAGGGCGACGATATACAGCTTAACCCGGGAGATATCGTGACGGTCCCCGAAAGTTTCTTTTAAAACATTAAGAAAGCTGACAGATCATGGATGATCGGACAATCCCTTTTACGGAGAACGAGATAAACCTGCGGGAATATTTTAATGTGCTTTTAGACCGGAAATGGCTTATTTTATCCATAACGTTGTTATTCTGCACTATGAGCCTGATCCATTCGTTTATGATGAAGCCCGTTTTCAAAACATCAACAAGCGTCCTGATCCAAAGGGAAGAACCCAGGATAGTCAAGATCGACGAAGTCGCGCCGACAGATTATACGGGTGTGGAATATTACCGTACGCAATATAAATTGCTTTCAAGCTACTCGCTTGCCGAAAGGGTCAATGAAGCTTTGGGAGGGTATGAACCATGGGACGCGTGGAGAGGCCGGGACACCTATAGGAAAAAAGATGATGTGGGATCTATCTCCGATGAAGACCGGATAAGGGCGCTTCTTGATAATGTGAATATCGAACCCATACCCAATACCCAGCTTTTGAAAATAGTCGTTGAAGATATTAATCCCGCGCTCGCCGCGAGAATAGCGAATTTGTGGGCCGAGAACTATATTTCTTATTTACTTGACGCGAAATTCGACGCCACACAATATGCTTCGGGTTGGCTCCAAGATAAGATACAAGAGGCGAAGGATAGGATTAAAGAAGCCGAACTTAAATTGAACGAATATCTTAAAACGAGCAGCATTGTTATCGCTTCGAATGAGGACGCGATGAGCATATTCGATCAATTGATGAAAAGAAAATCAGATCTTGAGATATCTCTTTCGGAAAAACTGAAATACTATAAAGAAAAACATCCGGAGATCATAAGCATACGGTCCGAGATAGAATCGGTAAAGGAAAAGATTGAATCCGAAAAAAGTAAAGAGTTAAGTTCAAAAGACAAAGAGATACAATATAACATCTTAAAAAGAGATGTCGCTACGAGCCGCGAACTTTACGAGGCTCTTCTCAAACGTGTCGGGGAAACCGAATTGACCGGAGGGCTTAAAACCACCAATATCAGGATTATTGATAAAGCATCCGTTCCAAAAGATCCCTTCAAGCCAAACAAGAAAAAGAATTTAATTATGGCCTTTTTTTTGGGGATCGTGATAGGCGCCGGTCTTTCTTTCTTTATCGAGAGTCTAGACCAAACAGTGAAAACTCCGGAAGATGTGAATAATCACTTGAAAATCCCTCTTTTAGCCTCTATTCCCCTGCCGTTGGAAAAAGACGACAAAAATATACAGATTGAATTTATATCTTCCGAAAGACCTCATTCAACGATATCTGAAGCGTACAGGAGTCTCCGGACAAGCATAATGTTCACGGCCATCGAGCACAAACGTAAAAGTATTCTTTTTACGAGCTGTGGTCCTCAGGAAGGGAAGACCACAACGGCTATAAATATGGCCATTGTTATGGCGCAGGCCGGCGAAAAGACGCTTCTAATAGACGCGGATCTCAGGCAACCTCGGATAGAACATTGTTTCGGTGTTAACAAAGAACATGGTCTTTCGGAAGTCCTCTCCGGGAGCGAAAAATGCGAGGCCGCGATCCTCCAGACGGATATTAAGAACCTGGAAATAATAACGTGCGGTGTTATCCCTCCAAACCCTTCAGAACTTTTGGGTTCCGCGAAAATGGATAATCTACTTAAAGAGCTGAGCGAAAAATACGACCGCATCATTATAGATACGCCGCCCGTACTTGCCGTTACGGATGCCGTTGTTCTTTCCTCTAAAGTAGACGGCGCTATCCTGGTAGTGAGATCGGGGGAGACTAACCAGAATGCCGCGGCTAAGGTAAAGGAAATAATCCAATCCGTGGGCGGATCAAAGTTGTTAGGTTGTGTTTTAAGTATGGTGGAGACAGGCAAGTCAGGCGGAAGTTATTATTACTACCATTATTATGGCAAATACGGGAAATATGGCCATAAAACAAATAAAGAGACTCAGCCCGTGTAAAGCTTTTTATGCTCCGCGGCCCAAAACCGTGCCCTTTCGGGAGCAGATGGATTGTGGCCGCTTGAGTTTTCCGCCCAAGGGAACCCCGGATGGGCTCCATCTATGAGATCAAAATTATCTCAGTTTGGCTTTGAAGATCCGCTATTTATATTCCTTTTAGCGTTTGCCCCGCTGGCCCTCGCGTCAGTACATACCTGGGCATATTGTCTCGTCTCAGTTATAGCGCTCATTCTTTTTGATAAATATTTCTTCGATAACCCACGAAAACTATTACAGTTATTCAAGATCCCGGCCGTATTGGGGATAACGGTTTTTGCCGCGATAACGTTTATTTATATCTTACCCTTGCCAAAAGATATTATAAAAGTCATAAGTCCGGCGGCATTCCATCTGAGAAAAGAATATATGTTTAGTGACGCGTATTGGCAAACGTTAAGCGTATATCACCGCGCGACGATGGGATACCTAATGAAAACGTTGTCATACATGATGATTTTCTGCGTGACAGTTTCAAAGATGATCTCCGGAAAATGCGACAACGGGGAGGAGAATAAGATAAGGGCTTTTAGGCCGGAGGATAAAGTTTCCGGAGGCACACATAGAAACGTAAATCCCGAAGAAAATTCAAACAGGGAAAACCGGTTAAAACTACATATAAATAGAGCCACTTCGGATTTTATCCTTCTCGGGTCTTTAACGGGTATTTTGTCGATACTTCTTCACAGCCTTTCTGACTTTAATCTCCACATCCCGGCGAACGCGTTATATTTTACGGTTATCCTGGCGATACTTACCGCGCTATCATCAGCGAAACATAGAGATGTTATCGATTATGTTTTTTTGAATAAACTTGTAAGCTCTATAGTGATCATAGGTTTTGTCATAGCTGTTTTTGGTGTGGTGCAAAGGCTGGGGAGTAACGGCAAGATATACTGGGTTATCGCGAAGCAGGGAGGCCATTTCGGGCCATATATTAATTATGACCATTACGCCGGGTATATGGAGATGTGTATCTTTATAGGAATAGCCAGCTTTTTCGCGAAGGTCTCGGAAACCCGGTTCGTCCATCTAAAAAGATTTAAAGAAAGACGAGTCTGGTTTTCCGCCGAGGAAGCGATTTAGACCTTTCTCTCTCTCTTTTTTATCGTCGTGATGGGAGCGGCGCTATTTATGACTACTTCCAGGGGTGGGATATTAAGTTTTAGCGGCGCTTTGGCGGTATTTTATTTTACCTGTATAATAACCGCCTCGAAAACCCGGCGTAAGAGGATCCTATTAACATCGGTTTTGATAGCGATGCTTATCGGTATTATGCTGCTTTGGATAGGCCCGGACGAAATTATTGTAAGATTTAGATTATTGCATGAGACCGTAAGATTTTTTATCGTCGAAATGACCATTTTAAGCGAAATAAGGCCTTCCATGTGGAAGGATACCATAGTGCTAATAAAAGATTACTATCTTTCGGGAAGCGGGTTGGGAACATTTGGGTATATATTTCCGGCGTATCGCACTTTTACTATCGAGCACGGGTTTTTAAAATACGCTCATAATGATTATCTTCAGTTTCTATCGGAAATGGGTGTGATAGCCTTGGTGCTGACCGCCGGCTTTTTAACATGGTTCTCAAAAAAATTCGCTCAATGTATAGAAAAGCTCAAAAAACACGACAGATGAAACTCAAGACGGAAACGAAGCTAAGATTTTTGCTAAGCACGTTTACCTTAATATTCATCTTAAGGATATCCACGATATTTGTAGCGGACCGGGCATATTGTCTGAGCTACTGGATGGAAAAGGGATATATTTCACAGGCCACCGCGGAAATACTGTTAGATATCGCTATAAAGCTAGATTCGACTAACGCGTTATTATTCTTTCGAAAATATGAAGTATTGAGAGCAGGATACGAACAGTCTCACGACCGCGATGTTTTATTGAAGCAATTGCGATTAATAGAAAAGTGCGTAGAGCTCTGTCCTTCCTGGCCCGCGTATCATCTGCATTACGCTATTACCTTAAAAAAGACCCAACGCTCCTCTAACATAATCACACAGGAACTTATTTCTTCGGAACTCAAAAAAGCGGCGGAACTAAAGCCGTATAGTGAGAAATATCAAGATATCTACCAGAAATACGGAAAGCCTTTCTCGCTGCAAGAACCGGCTATATCATAAGTAATAGTTCGGTTCTAATCACGCGGGAGTTCCCCACCTGTGAGGGTGGGGGTGAGAGCAGGGTGCC
>CAZOMD010000088.1:0-3149 GCA_964580895.1 uncultured Planctomycetia bacterium
CCGGCTTCAAATCTCTTTTGGGCCTCAGGAAGGACCTCAACTATGAACCGTGAATTTGATTCCGAAAAAAGCAGAACATCGTCCCGGTCTATACCGCTCCCCCTGGGAACTCCACGAAGCTCGACCTCCGCGCCAAAACCTCCCGAAAACAACATTTCAGCCAGAGAGACCGATATTCCACCTTCCGAACAATCATGCGCGGATTTCACAAGTCCCTTCCCGATAACCGCAGCGAGTTTTTCCATCGCGAGAACGGCTGAATCCGGTCTAACCCGCGGGACCGCGCCCCCTTTTATCCGGTTTGCGAGCAGATATCTTGAAGCACCCATTTCATTGTAGGTCTTGCCGATAACGTAGAGAAGGCTTCCGGAGCACTTCACATCCATTGAGATCGTCTTCCGTACGTCCTGGATAACACTTATCGCCGAAATAAGAAGTGTCGGGGGGATGGAGATAGTCTTGTTGCCCGTGTTAAACTCGTTGTTAAGGCTATCTTTCCCGGAGATAAAAGGTGTCTTGTACTTTTTCGCCATGTCATAGCATGCTTTCGCCGCGCGCACAAGCCCGCCAAGTTGTTCGGGTTTATCGGTATTCCCCCAACAAAAATTATCTAAAATGGCCGTGTGACTTAGATCCCCGCCGACAGCTATGATCTGCCTAAGGGCCTCATCAATTGCGCTTGCGGCCATCCAGTACGGGTCTATATCCCCGAACCCCGGGTTAATGCCATTGGAGAGTATTATTCCACGGTAACTATCAAGTTTTGGCCTAGTAACCGACGCGTCCGATGGTCCGTCACTCTCTACCCCCACAAGCGGCTTGAGCACGCTGCCACCCTGTACCTCGTGGTCATATTGGCGTATTATCCATTCCTTGCTGCATACGTTCCAGGAGGAAAGCACCTTCTTCAACTCCTCACCAAGGTCCTTCTTGTCAGGAAGAACTGTTTTCGTCCCTTCCCGGCGCTTCCAGACGGCCTTTCTGTTAAATCGCGGTATTCCGCCATGGAGAAAAGCCATCTCTATGTCCGCAACATTGTGGCCATCGTAATACAATATAAGTTTTTTAGTTCTAGTAAATTTTCCTATAACGATCGCTTCAACGTTCTCGCTTTCAAATATCCTCATTAACATCTCGAGTTTTTCGGGCTTGACCGCCAGGACCATCCTTTCCTGCGCTTCGGAGACCCATATCTCCCAAGGCTCAAGGCCTTTATATTTCAATGGGACCTTTTCAAGATGCACCTCAGCACCGGTTTCTTCCCCCATTTCGCCGACCGCGCTTGAGAACCCGCCTGCGCCGCAATCCGTGATAGCCTCATAAAGACCCAGATCACGCGCTTTCATCAACGTGTCCAGCACTTTTTTTTCCGTTATGGGATTGCCTATCTGCACCGCTGTCCCCGATATCGTCTCGGATTCTGACGTCAGTTCCGCTGAAGAAAATGTCGCGCCATGCACCCCGTCCCTGCCGGTCTTCCCGCCGACGGCGACAATAAGATCGCCTGAAGATACTTTTTTGGTCGAAAACTTACGCGGCATTATCCCAACATTCCCGCAAAAAACCAGAGGATTGCCGGTGTACCGATCGTCGAAACAGACCGCCCCGTTCACGGTAGGTATCCCCATCTTGTTGCCGTAATCGCGCACTCCGCTTACCACGCCCTTCATCACGCGTTTTGGGTGAAGCGCCCCTTTTGGTATGTTTTCGAATGATAAATCCGGAAAACCAAAACAAAATACATCCGTATTGATGATAGGCTTCGCGCCTCTGCCGGTACCCATAGGATCTCGGATGACACCCCCCACCCCAGTTTCCGCACCGCCGTAAGGCTCTAGAGCCGAAGGGTGATTATGGGTCTCGACCTTAAAGCAAATATTGTGTTCCGCGTCAAACTTGATTATGCCGGCGTTATCCTTAAAAACCGAAACACACCATTTCTTCTTTAGTTCTTTCGTCGCCTTCATCACGGTATTCTTGAGAAGATTTTTTATGGTCTTCCCGTTATACCGGACAGCCCCCATCATGGTTTTATGCTTACAGTGTTCGCTCCAGGTCTGGGCTACCGTTTCGAGCTCGCAGTCCGTAGGAGCTCGTTTTAACGCCGCGAAATACCGTTTTATGGCCTTCATTTCGTCAAGTGTGAGATAGAGCTGCCTTTCTCTGCTGATCTGGCGCAGCTTTTTGTCACCAGCCGCGTCAAGCTCGATTGTCACCGACCGGAAAGAATATTCCTTCAATTCCTTCTGTTCCTCTTCATGCCGAACAACATGCTGTATCACCTTGTTGTAGAGAAGCCTTTCGGTTATAGCATCCACTTCCTCGAACGAAAGCGGTCCTTTTATCTCGTATTTTTTGGAAGTAACTACGGCGGTCACCCCCTTTATGCCCATATCATTTATCGCCTTTTTCGCGCTCTCTTCTATCGGATCCATCACCCCCGGGTTATACGCGACCTCTACGATATTGACCCCGCTCTCATGCGACGTTGTTTGCAGCACAGAATCCGTCCCATAAAAGGTATTCTCCTGGGACACCTTATCAGTAAGAAGCTCGTCCGCGATACGCCGAGCATCGCCCGGTGAAAGCGTTCCATGGATCGTATAAACCTGGGCATAATCCACTTCAACTTTCTTCGTTATCCCAAGATCCTTGATATCCCGGACAAGGGCTTCTGCTACGGCATCATAAATGCCTTTTTTGTCGCGCACTTCGATCCTGAAATGTGTCATATCAAAACCCTAAGTTTCTAGTTCAAAATAAAAATTATACCAAACCAACTCAGTTCCTTAGTTCTCTTGTCGATGGTTCTCCGGTTTAACTAATGAACCAGCTAACCAGCGGAACCCGCGAACCAGTCGACCGGCCCGATCTCATTCCCACTCGATAGTACTTGGGGGTTTGGAACTAATGTCAAAAACAACCCTATTTATGCCTTCCACCTGATTGATTATCGTATTCGACATCTCCCCCATGACTTCATACGGTACCTTTGCCCAATCGGCGGTCATACCGTCAACACTCGTTACGGCACGTATAGCGAGCACATTCTCATAGGTCCTCGTATCACCCATTACACCTACGCTTTTTACAGGCAAGAGTACGCCGAATATCTGCCACGTACGTGAATAGACCCCGCGTTTTTTGGC
>CAZOMD010000088.1:3159-5625 GCA_964580895.1 uncultured Planctomycetia bacterium
CAGCTTCTCTCAGTACGTCCAGCCTTGGGCGTGTAACCTCGCCGATTATCCTTACCGCCAGCCCCGGGCCGGGGAAAGGATGACGCAACGTCAGGTCTTCGGGGAGGCCCAACTCTTTACCTACAAGTCGGACCTCGTCCTTAAAAAGATCCCTCAACGGCTCGACGAGCTTAAGCCCAATCTTTTTAGGAAGACCGCCTACATTATGATGAGATTTTATAGTTTTGCTGGGACCGCCGAAGAACGACCGGGATTCGATTATGTCCGGATACAACGTTCCTTGCGCCAGAAACGCCACGTCCTTGAATTTTTTGGCGGCCTTTTCAAAAACCTCTATAAAAAGCCGGCCGATTATCTTGCGCTTTTTCTCGGGATCGATAACACCCTTTAGCCCCGCCAAAAAAAGCCTTCGCGCGTCTACCACGGTAAGGTCCAATTTCATGTTCTTTTTAAAAAGTTCCGAAACCCTTTTTACCTCGCCTTTTCGCAAGAGCCCGTTATCGACAAATATACAGTGAAGTTTTTTCCCCAACGCTTCATGTAACAGCACGGCGCTTACGGTCGAGTCGACTCCGCCTGAAAGACCCAGCACTACCTCTTTATCTTTGACGGATTCGCGGACATCCTGAACTTTTCTTGCGATGAAAGACCTCATTGTCCAGTTTTTATCGCATCGGCACACGTTAAAAAGGAAATTCTTAAGTATCTTCCCGCCATCCTCGGTATGCACCACTTCCGGGTGGAACTGGACGCCGTAAACGTTCATTTCCGGGCTATAGAACGCGGCGCACCTTGTATTACGACTCGTGGCAATGACACGAAAACCCCGCGGCAGTTTTTCCACTTTGTCGCGATGGCTCATCCATGTTACGCTTTCGTTATGCGCGCCTTTAAAAAGAAGGTTTGTCCTTCTAAACGAAACAACCGTACGGCCATACTCCCTTTTCCCGCTTTTTAATATCTTCCCCCCCGCCACTTTCCCGATGATCTGCATCCCGTAACATATGCCGAGGATAGGAATGCCCAGATCAAAGATTTTTTTATCAAAGGAAGGAGCGTTCTTATCGTAAACACTTGACGGCCCGCCCGAAAATATTATTCCTTTCGGGTTTAGGACTTTGATCCTCTCGAGAGATACTGTCGGCGGCTCTACGATAGAATGGACGCTATTTTCACGGATGCGGCGCGCGATCAGTTGAACGTATTGCGACCCGAAATCGATCACAAGTATTCCCGCTTGCTCATTATTCTTTACCGTCATATTTCAAAACCTCACGCTCATTCTGTTTTACGTTTCTAGCACGCCGTTACGAACCGATGAAGCCGTTCCATTTTTTTTCGATATTTGGATCGGTCATGGTTTTAAGCAGTTCCGAAGTGAACTCTTCTCCTGTCGCGCCGTTTTCTCTTCCCGTTACGACAGCTTTTTTTTCAAAGAGACAGCATATCTCAAGCGCCATGTCAAGCTTGTCCGCCCTTTTGGGGAACCCTATATGCCTCAGGAGCATACTTGCCGCGCGGATCATTGAAGATGGATCCGCATATTTGTCCCTGCCTTCTTCGACCATGCGCGGGGCACTGCCATGGATAGCTTCAAACATCGCCCAGCGTTTACCTATATTCGCGCTCCCCGCCGTGCCGACCCCGCCCTGTATCTGCGCCGCCTCATCCGTCAGGATGTCCCCGTAAAGGTTCGGAAGGACAATGACTTCAAAATCTCTTCTACGCGCAGGGTCCAACAGCTTCGCCGTCATAATGTCAATGTACCATTCGTCCTGCGTTATCCCGTATTTCTTATACTCCTCTGAAATATGTTTCGCCGTTTTGGAAAATCTCCCGTCGGTCGTCTTTACCACGTTGGCCTTGGTAACGACGGTGACCCGTTTTTTGCCCGCGTTCTTCGCGTATTCAAAAGCCATCCTTATTATTCTCTCCGCGCCGGGCTGGGTGATCACTTTGAAATCTATGCTGAGTTCGTCAGTTACATCTATCCCCTTCGACCCGAGAATATACGCCCCCTCGGTATTTTCGCGAAAAAAGCACCAATCGATGCCTTCGGTCGGTATCTTCACGGGTCTAACGTTCGCGAATAGGTCTAACTCCCTTCTCATCGCGACGTTCGCGCTCTCGATATTAGGCCATTTATCCCCGGTTTGTGGAGTAGTGGTCGGCCCCTTCAAAATCACATGACAGCGTTTTATCTCATCGAGCACATCATCGGCAATGGCCTTATTGTGCTTTACTCTGTTCTCTATGGTAAGCCCTTTTATCTGCCGGAATTCAACCTTTCCCGCGGCAACCTCGTCTTTCAGCACCTCTTCGATCACCCTTTGAGCGTGTCCGGATATTATCTTGCCTATGCCATCCCCCCAACATATCCCTATAATTATCGGTTTCAACTTTGAATAATCTGTCCAGACACTGTCTTTTTTCATTTCCGCGATGCGCTCAAGCTGCTCAACAACA
>CAZOMD010000089.1:0-5568 GCA_964580895.1 uncultured Planctomycetia bacterium
CCCCCGAACCGCAAGTCGCGGCAAGACCGACCACGGTCGAGGCATGGCATAATCTCGTGCAATGGTCCACGTTGTTTGTTTTGAACACGGCCCTGGCGAGCTTCAGCATGAGAAAGTTCTCTTCGTTCGTCGTTTTCGCCGAACTTAAAAACGCCAGGGCATCGGGACCGTATTGCCCTTTAAAGGCCTTAAATTTTTCCACGATAAGCCCTAAGGCCTCATCCCAAGTGGCCTGGACAAACTTCCCGTCTTTCTTTATTAAGGGCGTCTTCAACCTGCTGAAATCGTTTGAAAACTCGTGAGAGTTCCATCCCTTGACGCAAAGGGAGCCTTTTGAAACAGGATGGTTCTTCGAAGGATACGCCCCGGTTAATTTTTTACCGTCCGAGACAAGATAAAGCCCGCAACCACATCCGCAATAGATACAAGTCGTCAAAACTTTTGGCATAATATCCTTTTTACTTAAAGGTTTAAAAACTGACCGTTACGTTCGTGCCTAAGATATGACCGATGGTCCATTTATCGCTAGAACCCACGCGGCTCGATTCTTCCCTGTAATAGAGTCCTACTTTAAAATTTTTCGTGACCTTCGCGTCGACCCCTAAAGTCGCCCAGTTGAGATTGAATTCGTCGATCTCAAAATCATAATAGATCTCATCCGAGATATAAGGCGTGAACACGTAACTGCCCGCCTTTATGGGATAACCGATAGTCGCCAGATTCCTGTATACCCACCTGTCCCTGGCATTTTCTATAAAACGCCTCTCGACTTTATTAGCGTCAGACAAACTAAAACCCTGAAATTCCACTTTAGGAATAGCTATCATTTCGATATAGTACGCATCGCAGTTATCCCATTCCTTTTTCGCGTCTTTGGCCTGAATATACCGCCCCGCTAAAGAAAGATCAAGATTATTATGGGCGTGAAATGTGGTTCCGATTCTTTCTTGATGATAATAGAGATCACTCATATCATCTCTAAAGCGAATTTCGGGCGTGTAAAATAAGTCGAACTTATCGTTTATACCGTACTTTACGCCATATTCGCTGTGGTATTTAGTGTCCGTCGTCGCGGCGAACGCGCTTTGAGCGGAAAAAGAAACAATACCTAACATTAGAACCAAGATCAATCGTAACATCTTCATGTTATCCCCCTTTTTACTGGCGCCCTAAGCGCGAACTATTGGGTCGCCGGTTTTTTATAGAACGAAGTCAAAATAGCCCCTAACGAAAGCAATACCGCGGCGACTATAAGAGCCAGGGTGAAACTATTCGATACCTTCTTGAAATATTCCATCAGCATAGGCCCCACGACGCCTGCCGTACCCCAGGCAAGCAGCACTTTACCGTAAATACCGCCTATATTTTTAGGTCCAAACGTATCCGCCGCGAAAGCCGGCATCGTCGCGAAACCGCCGCCTAGACAGGAAAGTATATAACAGCTCATAGCGCTAAAAACCAGAAAATCCGTGGTCCGGGGCAACAATAGGAATACGGGTATTTGGGAAATAAGCATTATTAAAAACACGTTTTTCCGGCCTAGTTTATCCGATAGCGACGCCCAGAAGATCCTTCCCGCCCCGTTGAAAAGCGAAGAGATAAAAACGATCGTCCCGCCTAAAACAGCGCTTACTCCAAGCTGCGCCTGCGCCATGGGGGAAAGATTGCTGATCAGCGCCAGACCCGCGGTAACGTTGATAAACAAAACGGACCAAAGGATATAAAACTGGTTCATGCTTAAAGCTTTTTTTAAATCCACGGAATCGACTTTTTGCGCGCCATTTTTCCCCTTCACATTCGCTGCTTGCGGCAGGACCCAGCCTTCCGGAGGATTGTTCAAGTTTTGAGCCACAATCGATAGTACTATAAGGTAAATAACCCCCAGGAGATAAAACGTATTTGTGACGCCGATACTTGTTAATAACGACGGCACGGTCAAGCCGATTAAAGCTGAACCAAAGCCAAACCCCATAACCGCCAAACCCGTGATGACGCCTTTTTTATCCGGAAACCACCGCACCAAAACAGCTATAGGCGTAATGTATCCCAACCCGTTGCCAATGCCTCCGATAACGCCATAACCAATCCATAGTAAAACCAGATTATTCACGCTATTGGCATATCCTGCCACCAAAGTGCCCACGCCGAAAAGTATCGCCGCGGTCGTGGCGACCTTACGCGCGCCGGCTTTATCAACGAACTTCCCTCCTAACGCGGCGGCGCATCCAAGACAAAAGATCACGATCTGGAAAGCGAGCCCTACTTGAGGGCCGCTCCAACCATGCGCCTCCATGATAGGTTTTTTAAAAACGCTCCATCCGTAAACCGTTCCTAAAAGTAGCTGCATAACAACACCCGATATCGCGATAATCCACCTGTTTTTTATCTTTTCCATCGTTTCCTTTCTTTTCTGTATTCCTTGCCGATAAATCTATGTTAACTCTCCCAAAAAATCACCTATTCGCTGAAAAATACCGTAGCGCCTTTAACTCAATGGATAAATCCACATTACGCAAGGTAACTTCCTGAGGCACCGAAATCATGGCATGCGAGAAATTCAGGACAGAAAAAATACCCGCTTCAATGAATTTATCGGCGACTTCCTGCGCGTTATCCGCCGGCACAGCAATTATGCCGATATGCACCATATTCCTTCTCGCGCTCTCCTTCATATTTTCAACATCTTCCACGATAACACTTCCGCATAACTTCCCGATCTTGCCTTTTTCTTTGTCAAAGGCGGCAACGAACTTCAGGCCCTCTTCCTCAAAACCTCTGTAATTAAGGAGCGCCGAACCTAAATTCCCCACCCCCACGATCGCGAGGTTGCACATCTCTTTGCCGCCGATAATATCCAGAAGATAGCTCTTAAGCAGGTGGATGTCGTACCCCGTCCCCGGTTGGCCGAATTTTCCGAAATTGGCGAGGTCTTTCCTGATAAGAAAAGCGCTGATATTAGTAATCCCGGAAAGCTCTTCGGAGGAAATCATGGTTTTATTTTCCCGCTCCAGCTGCTGAACCACTTTAAGATAATGCAGAATACGCGGAATAACCAGATCGGAAAATTTCTTTTCTTTTATTTCTTTGCTCATATGGATATTTCGGCTTCTTCGGGTTTTAATTTTTTTTAAACAATAAAAAGTAGAGGCAAATTTAGCACTTTATGTTGGATTTGTCAAGTGAAATGTTTCACAAGTGAAATGTTTCACAGATATCCCTTATTTCGCCCCCCCCCTACAGGCAAAAATTAAATAATAGTTCGTTGGTTGCTGGTTGTATAATTAAGAAGTTAGGGGTCAGAAAGAACGTGGGACGAGGGGGACAGTTAGGCGTAGGGGTTCAAAATATTGAACCCCTACTATACCAGAAACTTGGTGTGCGTGACAAGTCCGGAATTGACCTTTTGACCTTTTTGACTGGTCGCTATACACCATGCTCCCTGCCCTGCGCGATATGACTTTTGCGTTTTGACTTGTAGTTTTTTTCGTTTTTACTTTTAAGTCGCTATGCCCCTTTACTCTTCATAATAAAAAGTAAAATCCCCTATGACCCTGGAATCCGGATTACGCCTTATATAACCTATGTACACCTTAGCGTTCTCCCCCAGACGCGTATCCGGACCTATCTCGATGACCTTTCTGAGGCTGTCATATGCCTTAGGCAAGTTATGCTTATACACGTAATAGCATACGGCCATGTTGTAATGGGCCTGCTGATCATCGGGCTTTATCTTAAGAATATTGCGGCATTCAGACATAACATCGTCATACCGTTTCAATGTCGAATATATATAGGAAAGATAATGCATACTGCCTATATAAAAATCAGCCGTGTCCCCGTCCATTTCGGGAAGAAGCGCCATCTTTTCCTTAAAAACCGCGAACTCGGCGAATCCCTTATCCGCTTTACGCTCGAAAAAATAGGCCTTCCCGAGGAATAGATGCGCGGTCGGATATTCCGGCGCCATATTCACGACTTTCCTGAAAAGCTTTATGGCGTTCTTCCTTTTACCCGTCTGCCAATATATCTCCCCTAACTGCGTTATGGCCGCGTAATCTGCGCCGTTAAGAGATATACGTTTCTTGCATATCTCTTCCGCCTCGGCGTAACTCCCCTTATTTATAAGTTCGGCTATATCCTCGTATTTCCGGGGCAGTGACTGGCTTATTTTCGTTATGCCCCGTATCTCCTCCGAGGTGTCATCCAATCCATTCTTCCTATATATTCCGACGGCTTTACCGTAAACATCTTGGGCCTTTTCAAAATTACCCGTCGCCACATAACAGTCCCCCAGCACGCGTGCCAATACGGCGTTATCCCGATCTTCAAGAACGGCCCTTTCATAGTTCTCGACGGCTTTGTGGTAGACCATCGCCGAATAATATACATCCCCGGAAAGCTTATTAAGCCCGGGCATATCCGGCATATTTTTTTTAAGCCAAAAAATATGCGCCAGCGCCATAGGCGCGTAATAACGCCCCTCGTTCAATATCCTGTCAAGAACAAGGATGTGCCCCGCCGCTATACTCTCCGCGTGGGCGGCATCCCCACCTTGGGTGGTTAAAGCGTTTTTAGCGTTCTCGATATTCTTTAGGATATCCATGTTCTTTTCCAGGTTGGTAACGGCGTAAGACGCGAATTTTTTATTAGCCGCGCTGCCATTCTCCAGCGCGCTTTTAAAATCGTTATAAGAACCGCCGTACTCCATAAGACCGTATTTGGCAAGGGCCGTGGCTATTTTTAGCTCAGGGGCATCGGGTTCCCTGGCAGTTATGGCGATGAGCTCCTCCAACGCCTTGGCGTAATCGCCTTCCTCTATCATGCCCCGGCTGACCTGTCCCACCTTTTCCATATTATCGGGGCTAAGCGCGGAGAGAGATCTTACCGCCAAAAAAAATAAAACAACAAAGAACATCAGGATAAACGCCTTTTTGAGCTTCATTCAAAACTCTCCCTAATATTTAAGCACGACGTAGTCAATGAACCCCACGCCTATGCAGGTAAGATTGTATATCTGATGCATTATTATCGCCAGGCGCGTCGAACCCGTTTTGGCCTTGGCGTATGTTATGAAAATACCAAGAAGAAAAACTACGGCAAGGAAGGCGAAATCTTCTTTCATCTGCGGGTAATGCGCCATAGCGAACAGAAAACCTGTAAGTATTATCGCCGGATAGATGCCGATATACCTATTAAGCGCGGGATACAGAAAACCTCTGAAAAGCATCTCCTCCACGAACGGCGCGACAAAAAGGACCGCGAAAACTATTACAAGGTTCCCCACTATCCTCGCTTCGGTAAAAACCGAATTGAACGGGATATTCGGCACCAGCGGATTGGATAAATTCACAGCCTGGAACAAGACGCACGCGGCGATATAAAGCGGCATATACACCTCTTTTGGTTCGAGGGTCTTGCCGGATGAGATTATCGAACCCCAAAATGATACTTTGCGCGCTCGCACCAATATCACAAGAAAGGCTATGCTGGCGACCTTGACCACGATAGTGTTTATATATACCGACAGGTAGTAGTATAACCTTGGTTCTCTGGTAAAAATAAAAAAAT
>CAZOMD010000090.1:0-3245 GCA_964580895.1 uncultured Planctomycetia bacterium
TATAGCGACGAGCTCGGACGCGATATCGCCGGGATGAAGATCGGTATCCCGAAGGAATATTATTTATCCGGGATAGACGAGTCTGTCCGGAATAGGGTCGAAGAAGCGATCGAGGTCTTTAAAAAACTCGGAGCGGAAATTGTCAAGATATCCCTTCCGCATACGAAATACGCGGTCAGCTGTTATTACATTATCGGGCCGGCGGAAGCCAGCTCAAACCTGGCGCGGTACGACGGAGCCCATTATGGGTTAAGGAGTGGAGGGGCGAAGGGGATGATAGACATGTTCATAAAGACCCGGAGCGAGGGGTTCGGTCCGGAAGCGAAAAGGAGGATACTTCTCGGGTCGTACTCTCTAAGCAGCGGCTATTATGACGCGTATTATCTGAAGGCGCAGAAAGTTCGGACTAAGATCTCCAACGATTTTAAGGAAGCGTTCAAAGCCTGCGATTGTATTCTCACCCCGACTTCACCGACGACCGCTTTTAAAATAGGCGAAAAGATAGACGACCCGCTTACGATGTATCTGTCGGATATTTTTACCATACCAGCCAATCTCGCGGGGATACCGGCTATATCCGTGCCGTGCGGGTTGGACGGTAAAGATCTGCCCGTGGGGTTGCAGCTCATGGCTGGGCCGTTCAGGGAGGACGTGCTTATTAGATGTGCCCACGCGTACGAGCGGAACGCCGGGCATTACAAAGCACGTCCAAAAGGATTGTAGTAACATATGGCTTCATTCGAGACAGTCATAGGATTGGAAGTGCACGTTCAGCTGGCCACAAGGACAAAGATCTTTTGTGGTTGCGGCACAGTGTTCGGGAAAGAGGCTAACTCGCAGGTGTGTCCGGTATGTTTGGGGCTTCCGGGGGTTCTCCCTGTTCTGAATAGACGGGCATTCGAATATGCTGTCAAAGTGGCGATAGCGTTTGATTGCGAAATCCAAAAACTTGTGAAATTCGACCGGAAAAATTATTATTATCCGGACCTCCCGAAAAATTATCAGATAAGCCAGTATGACATGCCTATCGCTTATAAGGGGAAGATATGGGTGGAGACACCTGAAGGAGAAGCCCGATATATCGGTATCACACGGGCCCATCTCGAGGAAGACGCGGGAAAATTGATGCATGACCCGGAAAGGCCGTTCAGTTACGTTGATCTTAACAGGACCGGTACCCCTCTTTTGGAAATAGTGTCCGAGCCGGAGATAAGATCCCCCGAGGAGGCATATGAGTATCTGGCCACGCTAAAACAGATAGTAAAATATCTGGAGGTTTCGGACTGTAACATGGAAGAGGGCAGTTTGAGATGTGACGCGAATATATCTTTGAGGGAGAGAGGTTCGGAAGTTCTCGGTACGAAAGTCGAAATAAAAAACCTTAATTCCTTTAAAGCCGTGCGCGAGGCTTTGTTCTTTGAGGAAGAAAGGCAGGCAGAGATACTTGAGGAAGGCGGCAAGATCCTTAAGGAGACGCGGTTATGGGACGAAAATAAGGGTGTAACTCTTTCGATGAGGGAAAAAGAAGCGGCACAGGATTACCGGTATTTTCCCGAACCGGATCTTGTGCCCTTTGAGGTGAGCGGAGAAACTGTGGAAGGGGTAACGGCGCTTATTCCGGAGCTCCCGAGAGCTAAAAAAGCAAGGTTCTTGAAGGAATATGGCCTTCCGGTTAAAGACGTGGAAATCCTGGTCTCGGAAAGGAGCCTCGCGGATTTTTTTGAATCAATCGTGGCAGTCTACAACAAGCCGCAGGAGGTCTCCAACTGGGTGCGGGGCGAAATAATGATGCACATGAGAGAAAAGGGATGTGATGCTAAAGGTCTCGGGTTACGTCCGGAGAAACTCGCGGATATATTGAGAATGTCCGGTGAAGGCGTGATAAGCGGGCTCGCGGCGAAAGAAGTGCTGGGAGAGCATATGATCTCGGGGAAAGACCCGGCGGCGATAGTGAAGGAAAAAGGCCTGGAGCAGCTTTCCGATAGTTCGGCGCTTGATGGGATGATCGATAAGGTTTTGGCGGAGAACCAGCGGTCCGTAAAGGATTTTAAGAACGGGAAGGATAACGCGTTAAGCTATTTGATAGGACAGGTCATGAAAGAAACAAAAGGGAAGGCTAATCCCAAGATAGCCGGAGAAATGCTGAGGAAAAAACTCCAGGATTAAAGACGGGAAAGGATCGCGATTCCAGAGTAAAGATGAGAAAAATAAAAATAGTTTATATAGCGCTTATGGTCTTCGCGGCCTTTACGGCGGGATTCTTTGTCCAGGCCCAAAACGGCGATCTCATTGATGACAGTAAAGAACTTTTTGGGCAGATACAGTTGTTCGCCGATTCCATAACTTTGATAAGTACGGATTATGTCGAACCAGTAAAAGCGAAAGATCTTGTTTATGGGGCAATAAGAGGGATGATGAACACTCTTGACGGGTACAGTCAGTTCATGGACCAGCAAAGTTTTAAGGAGATAACTGAAGAGACAAAAGGGGAATTCGGAGGGATAGGTATCGAAGTAGGGGTTAGAGACGGGGTTCTTACGGTTATCGCCCCGATAGAAGATACGCCGGCGTTCCGCGCCGGGATAAAGACCGGGGATAAGATCGTCAAGATCCAGGGAGAGGCCACGAGTGAGATGTCGGTGGACGACGCGGTGAAATTGCTGAGGGGGACGCCGGGTACGGAGGTCGAGATATCTATCGTTCACGAGGAAGACGGGGATATCCTGGATTTCAAGATGAAACGGGCTATAGTGAAAATAAAAAGCATAAAAGAGGCGAAAGTACTGGAAGATGGGATAGGCTACGTGAAGATCGTGGAATTCCAGCAAAGGACGGCTTCTGACCTCAAAGAGAGCATCAAGAAACTTATGAAGAAAGGCGTTAAAAACCTGGTTCTCGATCTTAGGAATAATCCCGGAGGGCTGCTGGATGCTGCCGTGGAAACCTCTGAATTATTTCTTGATAAGGGAGATCTGATCGTATACACGGAAGGGAGAGACCCTTCCAAAAAAATGGAATTCTTTTCCCAGAAAAAACCATTTCTTGACGGGATGGAGATCGTTGTTCTGACAAACAAAGGGTCGGCAAGTGCCGCGGAGATACTTGCCGGCGCGCTGAAAGATCATAACCGCGCAAAAGTGGTAGGTACGGAAACTTTCGGAAAAGGTTCCGTCCAGACGGTTATCCCCCTTCAGGATCGGTCCGCGCTTCGTCTGACGACCGCTTCCTACCATACACCTTCCGGG
>CAZOMD010000090.1:3374-5528 GCA_964580895.1 uncultured Planctomycetia bacterium
CCATCATGAACAAGGGTATCGAGCCGGATATTTACGTGCGGGCCGGGGAAGAGGAAGAACCGGGGGTTAGCGGGGCGCAGGATAGACAGTTAGGGATAGCCGTCAAAGTGCTCAAAAAGGAGCCGATCCCCGAGGCTGATATAGTCGTAAAAGGCCCTGAACCTGTAAAGAGCTGAAGGAATTTTTCTCCCGGTCTTTTGTTGTTCGGGATAGTCCGCTTATTATGCGGATCGTGATGGGAATAAAGAGCGCATCGAATTGTGACGACAAGACTAGTCGAAAAATAAAGTGAATCTGAACGCGGGGAAGAGCGCGAGGATTTTGTTATGATTAATCCCCGGATTATAAAAAAATAATATTGTTTTTATGAAGCATTCCAGAAAAGCGTCTTTTCTTAAACGTTATCTCAAGGAGCCTCAAAAGGAACTTTTGATCAAGGTGCTTTTTTCTCTTGTGGTCGTGCTCCTTATCGCGCTCGCTTTTGTCATATCTATGCTTAAGGAGAAAGCTCCGGAGGAGAGAGCGGTTCGACGTGTCCCCGCGAAGAAAGTTGTCAAGGTCCCGGCTGTCGCCATTGTTCTTGATGATTTTGGATATTCGAAAAAGAACCTCGAGGCGATAAAAAAAGCCGGAGTGCCGCTGACCCTCGCGATACTTCCGGAAATTCCCTACTCTAAAGAAGTCGCCAAGTATGCCGTAGCTAACGGGTTTGAATCCATTCTTCATATGCCCATGGAGCCCGAGAAACAGAACATTCCGTTGGAAAAACTTACACTTAAGACAGGGAGTGATCTGCATGATCTTGTGGAGATGCTTTCCCGGGCATTTAAGTCCGTGCCGGGGGTCAAAGGCCTGTCGAACCATATGGGGTCAAAAGCGACAAAGGATAGGCGGCTAATGACCGTGGTCATGGATGACCTAAAAAAAAGAGGGATGTATTTTCTCGATTCATATACATCGGGCGAGTCAGTGTGCAAGGAAAAGGCAGCCGAGGCCGGTATTCCATATGTAAGACGTAATTTTTTTATCGACAACGACAATAATCCGGAGTATATCCGGCGCAAATTCGACGAACTGGGGAGATTAGCGCTTTCTTCCGACAAATGGATAGTTGCGATAGGGCATGACCGCAAGACGACGATAGACATTCTTAACGAGAAGATCCCTGAACTTAAAAGGAAGGGAATAAAGTTTGTTCTTGTCTCGGATGCCATAGCAAGAGAGCGATGATGCCGTAAGGACGGCTTCTGGAGAATATATGTCGGTTCAGGGATGGCCTATATGCTAACATTGGGGATAGAAACGTCGTGTGATGAGACTGCCGTAGCGGTAGTGGATAAGGGCAAAGTTCTTTCAAGCGAAGTTTCCTCGAGCGTCCATCTTCATTCCGAATACGGCGGAGTTGTACCGGAAATAGCGTCAAGATATCATGTGGAATACATTTATCCGGTGGCGCAAAAAGCCCTCGGAGATGCCGGCGTTTCGGCTCGGGATATCGAACTTATCGCTGTAACACAAGGGCCGGGTCTTCCCGGGTCACTGCTTGTGGGGCTGGCTTTTTCAAAGGCGATAAGCTTTGCTCTTGGAAAGGACATTATAGGGGTAAATCATTTGGAAGCGCACATATTGTCGTGTTTTATCGGGAGAAGAAGGCCTCTCGATCTTAACGATATATTCCCCTGTGTGGGGGCGGTAATATCAGGGGGACACACCAGCACTTACCTCTGCGAGGGTGCAACCAGTTTTTCCATCATAGGAAGCGCGAAGGATGACGCGGCCGGCGAGGCTTTAGATAAAGTCGCGAAGATGCTCGATCTCGGATATCCGGGAGGGCCGTTGATAGAAGAATGTGCCAAGAGATTTGATGGGGAAAGAGCGATAGCTTTTCCCCGCGCCCTTCTGCAGGACGGGGCTGATATGGATTTTAGTTTCAGCGGCATGAAAACCGCGGCGTTATATTACTGGAAGGGATGCGAAAGGACCGAGAAAGAGAAAGGCCGCGTATGTTTTTCTTTTCAGGAGGCGGTTATTGATGTGCTGGAAGAGAAGATCATACGAGCTGTGCGGTCTACCGGGATAAAACAACTTGCCGTGGGAGGCGGGGTCATCAATAATTCCTCGCTGCGGGAGAGGCTTGTGGGGCGGTGCGCTTTG
>CAZOMD010000091.1:0-1865 GCA_964580895.1 uncultured Planctomycetia bacterium
CCATCGCCTGTTGAATGATCCCCTAAACATTGCATATTTTATTGACGGGTTTCATCATCGAAAAAATAGCCGCGATAAACGCCGAAAAAACTCCCGCGGAAAGTTCTCCGCTCACTATACTCTTCCCCGCCATCCAGAGTATAACGGCGACGCACAGAACTCCCATCCCTTCGGTAAGAGGGCTTACTACTTTCATTCGTTTTATCGATTTCAGGTTGAGCTTATAAAACATCTGGTTATGTGCCCTGAACCGGTTCGTTTCGTACTCTTCCATGCAAAACGATTTCACCAGTTTCATGCCAGATATCGTCTCAAGAAGCATGTTGTTTATGCTGCCGATTTTCTCCTGGGAGCTTCTGCTTATCTTTCTGAGCTTCGCGCCGATACGGATAACGGGATAAAGTATGAGCGGGAACAAGATAAGGCTTGTAAGGATAAGGTTCAGCGGGATGCCGAAATACACTTTAACGCCGATAAGCACCGCCGCGTAAAACACGAGCTGTATGGGCTCGTAGATAACTGTGGCCACGCCGCTACTGATAGCGTCGCGGATTATCGCCGCGTCATATGTTATGCGCGACATCAGTTCTCCCGTCGAATTTTTGCTGTAAAAGTCCATCGAAAGTTCCTGAAGTTTCTTGTAGATCGAATTCCCCACGTCCCGTACCACGCGCTGGCTTACATCGCACATAAAATACGACTGGAGGAAATCAAAAATACCTTTAAAAAGAAAGATCAGGACAACAAGGATGGTCAGCGCGTTCAAAAGGGATAAAGGCTGCATTGTGTTCACTTTTTCTACCACCCCCGCGAGAACGGCCGGGGGAGTAACGCCCGCGGGAAACGATATGGTCGTACCCGTTATTATCCTGTCAACCAGCGGGATTATAAGCCCCAGCGGCGACGCGCTGAACGCGGTCGCGAAGACCATGCATACCATGGCCAGGATAAAAGTGCCGCTATGCGGCAAAACAAGCTTTAAGAACCTTAAATAGTTTTTCATATTGACCCCATGAACCCGTTCCTCTAATATCCATCATCACGTAAGACCCGTAAAATTAAAGGAATATTTCACGCGCGGAAACGTTATTAACACGATCCGGCCGGACCTTTTCTCCCGGAGATTGTAAGATTTTAGCATACATCCCGCCTGTTTGTCGAGCCTTTCGGCCGCTCAATGGTTGGCCGGTTCGCCGGTTCTTTGTGAAGAGTCAAAGAGTCAGAGTCGGAACGAAAGCGTTAAACCACTTTGATTCTGTGACTCTTTGTGGAGTGGAGGTAGTCAAAAGGTCTAAAGTCGAAAAGTCTAAAGGTCGGGAAATCGAAAGTTTAAATATTACTTTATGCTTTTAGACCTTAGACTTTCAGACTTTTTGACTTTTAAACTGATTTGAGCGCTATACGCTAACTTCTCAGATAACTTCTTGCTAGGAAGCGGCAATGATGATATAATTTTAAAAAGTCAGATAGGGGTAGTTTTCTGAAACCGTTCCGGTGGAAAGTCCGGGTTTTTTTGGAAAGAAAACGCTTAAGCAGCCGCGATTATCCCTGTCTATCGCCTGGCCGGTAGGCAGGGCGAACCCTAAAAAAGCGTGCTTCGCGATGGCGGCTGCAGAAACCGTAAATATGAATAGTCTTCGTGTAGGTGTTATCGGTACCGGTCATTTGGGATCATTTCACGCAAAAGTATATTCCACCCTCCAAAAGAGATCCAGGATAACCTTTGTCGGCGTCTGTGATATCGTAAAAGACCGCGCTAAAGAGATAGCGAAGAAATATAATACGGATTATTTTACGGATTATCATGACCTAATGGACAAAGTAAACGCGGTAAGTATCGTCGTCCCTACCAGCATGCACTACAG
>CAZOMD010000091.1:1875-5382 GCA_964580895.1 uncultured Planctomycetia bacterium
CGAAGCCGGCATACACGTTTTGATCGAAAAACCCATGACCAAGACGCTCGAAGAAGCGGACGAACTCATCGAAATAGCGGCAAGAAAAAAACTTATCCTGCAGGTAGGCCATATCGAAAGGTTCAACTCCGCGGTAAGGGCGGTCGAACCTCATATAAAAGAACCGAAATTCATCGAATGCCAAAGGCTTGGGTCTATCGCCAGGAAAAGCCGGATAAAAGACGTGGGTGTCGTCCTTGACCTTATGATACACGATATCGACATAATACTCGGTTTGGTCAAATCGCCTGTCAAGAATATCGAGGCCGTCGGGATGAGCACGGTTTCTGAGCATGAGGACGTGGCTAACGTGCGGCTGACTTTTAAGAACGACGTAATAGCGGATATAACCGCGAGCCGTGTGACGAACGAAGAAGTGCGGAAGATCCGTATCTTTCAGGAAAATTCATACCTCCTCCTCGATTATAAAAATCAGGAGGCTGTCATGTTCCATAAATCGGGTGAAAAGATCGAGAAGGAAAAGATAAAGATAAGAAAAAAAGAACCTCTCAAGGTGGAACTGAAATCTTTCATAGATTGCGTGCGCAACAAGAAAAAACCTATAGTTTCCGGGTATGAGGGGCGCCAGGCCCTTCGGGTCGCGCTCGATATCCTCGACACGATAAACGGCAAGATATCCATGTTCACGACTTCGATCCCTATCTAAGCGCGAATACCTCAAATAGGAAAACCCGCTTCACCGTAATAGTTCTCCAAAGATAACTTTTAAGCGTATTAGTGCTGGCGGGATAGAATTCTTCCCCGAGGGAATTTCTTTACGGCTTTTCCCATTGTCCCCGGCCCGGCAAGCCGGGATTTCGAACTCTATAGTTTCCCAAATACACCAAGGCCTGAATTCGAGCCGTTTTTAACAGAGCAAAAGTTCGCCCGTTCCCTGATCCTGTAGGAAAAATTTTAAATTGTCTTTATTTTTAAAATTTAGGGACAACTTTTGCGTACCCCGAAGGGGGATGTTAAATCCGGCAAGAAACCGGCCTTGGTGTATTCAAAGTTGAATTTTGCCGGAAAAAATCCTGGATTGCGGGGAGTTTGGTTCATCCAAAAATATTTTGAAGAAGAATATTACGCCTCACCAGACTTTCTCAATAAAAACCCGTTCCTTAATGAAGTTCCCGATCGCTTCGGCGGCCCTTTTCGCCGCGCCTTTTTCCCCGAGTTCAGCCTTGACCTTTCGAAGCTCTTCGCTCATCTTGCGCATCTGTGAATCATCGTTGATAATTTCAAGGATAGCCTTTGATAACACTTCCGGCCTAGCGTCATCTTGTTTGACTTCGGGAACTATCCCCTTCCCGGCTATGATATTAACCAGGCTTATGTAAGGTAACCTGACAAAGAGATAGAACATTAACGCGGTAAAAGGCGCCGCTTTATACGTCACCAGCATGGGTTTTTCGGCGATAGCCGTCTCAAGCGTAGCCGTTCCCGAAACAACTAACGCGAAATCCGACATGGAAAGCGTTTTCATGGTATCGTCAGTAATAGACGATATCTTCAGTATATCCGAGTAGTCTTTATCGATATCATAAAGGCTTTTATCGACACCGGAATTCCTGGCAACGATAAACTTAATGTCCCCGCGCGTTTTAATCAGTTCTTTAGCTGTGTCCAACATTACCGGGAACATGTTACGCACTTCCGTGTCCCTGGAACCAGGCAATAAGGCTATGTTAAACCCGCTGTGCTCTTCCCGCTCCGGGACCAGGCTGTCCGCTAAAGGATGCCCGACAAACTCGCTAGTTATCCCATAACCGGATAAAAAAATTTTTTCGAACTTAAAAAGAACAAGAGCTTTATCGATATATTTTTTAAGCGCCTTTACGCGCCAAGCGCCCCACGCCCAAACCTGCGGTATTATGTAATATACCGTCGGGATCCCGCGCGCGTGAAGATAGGAAGCTATTTTAAGGTTGAAACCGGGGTAATCCACAAGTATCGCCAGACCAGGGTTCCGAGAGGCGATATTTCTGGTGACTATCCTGTACTGGTCCAGGAGACGCGGTAATTTCACGATCGCCTCCCATACCCCGATGATAGAAAAATCTTTTATATGGCCGATAAGCTCAACGCCTTCAGCCCGCATCTTATCCCCGCCTACCCCCCAGAAAGAAAGTCCGCCCGTTATTTTCTTTAATTCCCGTAATAACTCCGCGGCCCGGATATCCCCGGAAGGTTCGCCGGCTATAATAAATATATTCTGCTTCATTTTTATCTTCAGGCGGCACTATAGCACTTCCACTACTATCCCAGCCGTGTCGGCGAGGGAAACGAACTCCCCCTTGTCGACAAGAAACATTTTCCCGCTCTCAATGGCGATCGCGCTAAATTTTTCTTGGGTAAGCAGCGCCATTGTATCCGGACCGACCGTAGGCACATCCCACCTTAGATCCTGATCGGGCCGGCTTACCTTTATCATAACGCAGTCTTCGCCGGCTACCTCCCCCGCCCTTTTTATGGTAGCGTCCGTCCCTTCCATGGCTTCAACGGCAACCACCGTCTTGTCCTTGACGACCAAGGTCTGACCGATATCCATCCCGGCGAGACGTTTCGCCAGGCTGAAACCAAACTCTATATCTTCTTTGGTCCGTTCATCGGGTTGGACCCTGCCAAGGACACCTTTCTCGGGAAGAAGGTGCGAAAGATATTCGGTGCATTTGACTACTTCAACTCCGAATTTTTTCAAATGTTCGGTAACACCTTTAAGTATGGTATAGTCTTTCCGGTCTTTAAAGTCCTTTAGCGCGGTGCCTCCCTTTAAGTCGTACATGTCCTTTTCATATATCACGTTCTTCCTGACCTTGCCGACCATGCCGAGCCTTCGGATCCTTTCCTTCACCAAGAGAAAAGCGAGCTTCGCGTATTCTCCTACCTTGATCCAATAGACCTTATCCGCGCCTGAGAGCATATCCGCGGACGCCATATCCTGTATAGCGAACACTACCGACGTTTCACCTTTTCTTTTGGCTGTTTTTAGAAATTCCGCCGGGAGCGATCCTCCCCCAGCTATGAGACCTATCTTATCCATTTTTATCCCGTCGATTCTCTTCCGCCCCGCGCTAAAAACCGGGGCTTGTTTACCCTGAACCCGTCGAAGGGGCGCGATTTCTCCCGTCAGCCAGTTTTTTCCGGTTCAGCCCTTTTCCTTCTTGTCTACTATACTGAACATGAGTTCCGCCTCGCATGCCGTATGTCCGTCGACAGAAGCGGTCCCGCGCGCTTTGACGATGCTGCCGCGCACGATCTTTTCGATATTGACCTCCAGAACAAGCTGGTCTCCCGGGACCACCGGCCGCCTGAACTTGACCTTATCGATAGTCATAAAAAACGCCAGTTTGTCGCCCCTGCTCTGGCCTATAAGCGAGAGTACCCCGCCGACCTGCGCCAGAGCCTCCACCATCAAAACCCCGGGCATTATCGGTTCCCCCGGGAAATGCCCCTGAAAGAACGGCT
>CAZOMD010000092.1:0-5185 GCA_964580895.1 uncultured Planctomycetia bacterium
GTTGGGCTGGGATTCGTCGATGAGATAGACGCGGTCGGGCGGCAGAGGTTTTCAGGTATCGGCGGAGGACATGACGAACGCGAGCAGACGCTTAACGCGCTTCTGGCGGAGATGGACGGGTTCGATACGGCTACCGGTGTTATACTGATCGCGGCGACCAACCGGCCCGACGTGCTCGACCCGGCGCTTCTCCGGCCCGGCAGGTTCGACAGGCAGATAGTGGTCGATAAACCGGACATAGTGGGGCGTAAGGCCATACTTGAGGTCCACGCCAGGTCCGTGAAGATCGACAAGGATGTCGACCTTAATAAGATAGCCAAACAGACCGCCGGTTTTTCCGGCGCGGACCTGGCGAACGTCATAAACGAAGCGGCGCTTCTCGGGGCGCGCAGGAACAAAAAGTTCGTCGGCATGGAGGAGATACAGGAATCCATGGAAAGGGTGATGGCCGGTCCGGAGAGAAAATCGAGAAAGATAAGCGAGGAGGAGAAGAGAATAATCGCTTACCACGAATCCGGGCACGCGCTTCTTTCGTATCTTGTCGAGGAGATCGATCCTTTACACAAGGTCACCATAATATCCCGGGGCCTGGCCCTCGGTTACACGATACATCTGCCCCAGAGGGATAGCTATATAAAACGGAAAAAACAATTTCTCGGAGAGATAACGGGGCTTTTGGGCGGACGCGTCAGCGAGGAGATATCCTTCGGAGAGATATCGTCGGGCGCGCAGGATGACATAAAAAGGGCTACGATGATCGCGCGGGACATGGTAACGGTTTACGGGATGAGCGAAAAGCTTGGACATCTTACGTTCGGTCAGAGGCACAACCAGATATTCCTGGGCCGAGATATTTCCGAGGAACGGAATTACAGCGAAGAGACGGCCAAACTGATAGATGATGAGGTCAGGAAGATAGTCGACGAATGCTACAATATGGCCAAGGACCGTCTCCTAAAGAACAAGGATAAGCTCGATCTTCTCGCGAAACGATTGATAGAGAAAGAGACGCTGGACGAAGCCGAAGTGAGGGTCCTTTTGGGCCTTGAATCGCATACTAAGGAAAACGCGGAGTAAACGAAGGCTCGGGGATTGATCCGTTTGGCGCTTTAGTCAATGGATAAAGCTAAAATTCAGGATAAAAGAGTTTTTGGATCTATGGAACTGGGAAAATACATTTTACATCTTGGAGAACGCACATGTATAATGGGCATTCTCAATGTAACCCCCGATTCCTTTAGCGACGGCGGGAAATTCCTGGATATAGATAAGGCCGTAAAGCGCGCCAGAGAACTCTCGGAGGAAGGCGCGGATATTATAGATGTGGGGGGAGAGTCTTCCCGTCCGGGTTCAAGGCCCGTGTCCGCGGAGGAAGAGGCGGAAAGAGTGGTGCCGGTGATCCGCGCCATAAGTTCGGAACTGGATAAACCTATTTCAGTCGATACTTATAAAAGCGGCGTGGCGCGGGAAGCTTTAAAAGAGGGCGCTGTCATTGTTAACGATATCACGGCTTTAAAAGGCGACCCGGACATGGCTCGGACGATAGCCGAGTTTGACGCGGGCGTTGTTCTTATGCACATGAAAGGTTCGCCCGATGTGATGCAGGCCGCTCCGGTCTACGGCGATGTCGTGAGCGAGGTATTTGATTTTTTGAAGCGCGCTATTAACGCCGCCGAAAAGTCAGGGATAGCGCCGGATAAGATAATGATAGACCCCGGGATAGGTTTCGGGAAGACGCTGGAACACAACCTGGCGCTGATACGGGGTATCCGTAAACTAAAAGAACTGGCGAAACCCGTGCTTGTGGGGACTTCCCGGAAATCGTTCCTGGGCGCTATTACGGGTAAAGATGTGGGCGAAAGGACATTCGCCACGGCGGCAAGCGTATCCGCCGCGATCATGAACGGGGCTGATATAGTAAGGGTGCACGATGTCGGCGACATGGCCGATGTTACGCGCGTAATAGACGCGATAATTAAATCTAAATTTTGAAATAGCAAAATTTACCCGGAGGGCCGATATTTTTAAATTTCTTTTGGATTTTAAATTGGCCACTGGGATAAAGGTGAGTGGTAGATGAACTTTTTACTCGGGTCATGGGAGATCATAGTAGAAATAACGATATTGTGGGCGTTATTCTACATGATATATCTCTTATTGAAAGGGACAGCCGCCGAACAGGTCCTTAAGGGCATTATCATAATCACCGTTGTCATTATGATAACCGGTACCGCCAAATTAGTGATAATAAACTGGATGCTTACCCGCCTACTGACCATTTCCGTTATCGCGCTTATCATCATTTTTCAGCCTGAAATAAGGAGGGGCCTTGCCAGGATAGGAAGGTTCGGCATCTTTACGGGTGAAAAAGAGATACTGGAAGAGGTCGCGAAGGCGTGCGTGGTCCTGTCGAAGAAAAAGGTCGGCGCGCTTATCGCTATCGAAAGGGAGATAGGCCTGCGCCGTTATGTGGAAAGCGGCGTCAGTATCGACAGCAAGGTCACAAGCGAGCTCATAAATTCGTTATTTACCCCGAAAGCGCCGCTTCATGACGGCGGCATAATCGTGTCCGAGCAGCGGATAGAGGCCGCGGCGTGTTTATTCCCGCTTACCCAGAACCCCAATATACCAAAGACCATGGGTACGCGGCACAGGGCGGCTCTTGGGTTAAGCGAGGAGACCGACGCGGTGGTCCTGGTGATCAGCGAGGAGACGGGCTCTATTTCGATAGCCTAAGGCGGCAAAATGACATCCGATATAGATAACGCGAACGTCGAAAAGATGTTGGAGAAGTCGTATATACCAAAGAAAAAGAATAGGCCGTTCTTCACTGTCCTAAAACGGGTCATAGCTATAAATAAAATTACAAAGGATTCGGCATGAAGTGGGGCGGGTTCATATTTAATAATTTCTGGGCTAAGGTCATAGCGCTCATCCTCGCTATGGCCACATGGTTTTACGTCTTTGACCTGATCAACCGCGATCCCTATCCCCAGAAAGAGACCCTCGGTGATATCATAAGCAAATACAATTTTGTCATCAAGGAGATACCTGTAAAGCCGGTTTTTGCCGGGAAATCCCCCGAGGGATACAACGTTATTTATAATGATCTGCGGGTACAGCCCCCTGTGGTAGCGGTTATGGGCCCCGAAGAGATACTCAATACGATCCAAGAACTTCATACCGAGAGGATCAATCTCAGCGAATACACGCGGAGCACTGAATTAAGGCTTAGCGTGTCTTCCGATAATGAATTGATAAAGGTCAAAGACAAAATGGTTACAGTTTTTATGCCTGTCGAACAGACTAGCTGAGACAAGACCTCATAATATACAAACAGCGATATCCCATAAGAACGGAGTTTTCGTGAAGTTAGGCGTGAATATAGATCATGTCGCGACCATAAGAGAGGCGCGTAAGACCTTTGAGCCCGACCCGGTAGAGGCGGCTGTAATGTGCGAGAAAGCCGGGTGCGACGGTATAGTCTGCCACTTAAGGAAAGACCGGCGCCATATCAATGATAAGGACCTAAGGAGGCTTAAAGATATAGTTACCGCGAAACTTAACCTCGAGATGTCCGTCGACCCTGAAATAGTACAGATAGCCTGTTCCGTTAAACCCGTTCAGGCTACCCTTGTCCCCGAGAATAGAATGGAGATAACCACGGAAGGTGGGCTCGACGTCGTGGGAGGTTTCGGGAGGATAAAGGAGGTCACGGGCCGCCTTTTGTCGAGCGGTATAGAGGTAAGCCTGTTCATAGATCCGGAGATGCGGCAGATAGAAGCCTCGAGGAAGACAGGAGCCGGTATCATCGAATTTCATACCGGCCGTTACGCGGAAAAATTCAATTCCGGCGGGGATTATCGGGAAGAGCTCGCGGACCTCGCGGAGATGACGTGTGAGGCACAAGAGATGGGCTTTACCGTTTGCGCGGGCCATGGTCTTACTTATGACAATGTAAAGGGCGTGGCCGGGATAAAAGGCATATACGAACTCAATATAGGGCATTCGATCATATCAAGGTCGGTATTCGTCGGCATCTATGAGGCGGTCAGGGCCATGAAGGAGCTTATCTCGTGAACATTGTAGGGCTGGGCATAGATGCCGTAAGGATAGAAAGGTTTGCCGATGCCGTGGAAGAATACGGCGTTAGTTTTTTGAACAAGATATTTACCGTCCGGGAGATCGACCACGCGGACAAAAAACACGGTTCACACGGTTCGCACATACATATGGCCGGCAAATTCGCGGCTAAAGAGGCCGTTAAAAAGGCCCTCCCGGAAGGGGCCCGTATCGGACTTAACTGGAAGAACATCGAGATATTGAACCACGAAGACGGTAAACCGTATGTCGTGCTCCACGGCGAGGCCAAACGCATACAGGAAGAGTTTAAAATAAGGGAAGTCCTTGTAAGCATATCGCACACCAAAGAACTGGCGTTATCGAACGCGATCGGAGTCGGTGATGTTTAACGAACATATCAGAAAAATACCCGCGCGGCGTAAGGATTCGCACAAAGGCGATTACGGCAAAGTATTCGTGTTAGCCGGCTCAAGGGGCATGACAGGCGCCGCGTACCTTTCTTCCCAAGGAGCGCTTTTGGCGGGAAGCGGCCTTGTAACCAACGGTATACCCGAATCCCTGAACGATATCATGGAAGTAAAACTGACCGAGGTCATGACCCTCGCGCTTGATGAGACAAGCGAGCATAACGTAAGCTTCAAGGCGAAGGACAAAATACTGGATTTTGTGAAGAAATGCGACGTAGTCGTTATCGGGCCCGGGCTTGGCAACAATAAAGACACAAACCGGCTTGTACGGGACCTAGTCGCCGTGATAGATCTACCGATCGTGCTTGACGCCGACGGGATAAATGCCCTCGAAGGTGATATCTCTCCGCTCATTAAACGGGAAGCTAGGACAGTGATCACCCCGCATCCTGGCGAAATGGCGCGGCTATTGCAGACTGATATCGAGAGCGTACAGATGGAGCGTTCCCATATAGCCTGTCGTATCGCAAAAGAGACGAGTTCCGTGGTTTGCCTCAAGGGGCATAGAACGGTGGTGGGTTCTCCGCGCGGTGAGATATATGTAAATGATACGGGTAATTCCGGCATGGCTTCCGGCGGGACCGGTGACGTCCTGACGGGTATCATAGCCTCTTTTATCGGACAGGGGGTCGATG
>CAZOMD010000093.1:0-1969 GCA_964580895.1 uncultured Planctomycetia bacterium
GGTCACGTCACCAAAAGCAAAAAAAACATTTGAAGTAATGGGATAAAAATCATGGTACATGATACCCTCATTCCCGCAGGCGTCCTCGCATAGTGACGCCCCATGCTGGATCACCGCGGTCTTTTTCCCGCTTTTTCGCGAGATAAGAGTGACCATCCTCTCCCAATAAGTAGTATCGTTCTCCGTGATCACAAGGTCGGGATTTTCGCGTTCGATAGCCCTTTCAGCAGCTTCTATGTGGCACTCGGTGGACCGGGGAAAAAGGTCCTCCAAAAGATCTTTTATCCTTGGCCATACCAAAGAAAGCAGGTCTTTCTCTCTATAGACAAAGAACCCTTTTAGTCCGGCGTGGATATTTTCCACGTTAAATAACCCCTCTGAAAAGAACTTTTTTTCTTCTTGTCCCTCGTAAGTAGCTACCCGTATTCCGGACTTATGCAGCTTTAAAAATAACCCCAGGCCGAATGTCCGCTGGAGATGGACCTTTTCAAGATCCTTTAGCCCGGGTGCCATCATTATGTCGTAGAAATGATGCGCGCCCTCAAAAAATAAAAGTTTTCTTTTTCCCTTATCTTTACGTTCTTTGCCGGGCACATATGAAAACATCGCGTTGACCCTGCTTAAGATCGGCCGGAGAAAAGCTAATTTTCTTTTCTCTATATCGTTCGGGTACGGGAAATCCACGCGTCTGACCGTTATGTCATATCCTCCGCGTTCTATTAGTTCAATTATCATATGCGTTAAAAGCCCGGGATCCACGGTCTGCAGCTTTATCGGGCACCTCTTAAGATCAAAATCGCGCGCCTCAAGGCATATGACCTCCTCCACTTTAACAGTTTTAAATATCTCCGCTAAAAGCAGATATGTCTTCAGAAAATGCGCGTAAAAGAATATCATTGACCACTCATGGAGACTCCCTAGCGAATACCCATGCCACTCTGAGAGGTCACTCCCCCCGGGTCTATACCATTTCGTACCCCATTCCCGTGAAACAGGATATATCCCGGCATAAAGACTTTTCTTCTCATATTTGTGAAAATCCGGGCATCCTATCCCGTTCGCTTTAAGAAAAAGCGCGACCGGATCCGATAGCGGCATTACGATCGCGTCTTCTGCCTCTATAAGGCGCTTTATCTCCGCGATATTGTGCCTTAAAAAACTTATATCATCGATGATGATCATCTTCTTATCCATCATAATCTCCGCCCGGGCCTATCCTTGATCAGCGCTTCCGCGAGTTTAAAATCCACCGCGTCATCTATGTCAACGGACCTTTCTCTGGACATAATATACGCGAACGTGCCATCGGTATAAAAGCTCTTTTTCCCGCGCAAGGTTTCGGTAAAACCCGTAAAAATAGCTCCGTTCGGCATAAAATTGCGCGCGAAGAACTGCCTACCTTTTTCTGAAGAGCCGGAGGATAAAAAACCCTTCATGCACCCGCTGGCCGGCAGTGTATTGACCCATTCCAATGGATGCGTGACTTCGCTCACCCCCACTATCATCTCAGCCTTTTTCCGGAACAAAAGCCTAATGGAACTGTCTATATCCTCACAAGACCGTAAAGGCGACGTCGGCTGAAGCAGTACAAAAATATCGAAAACCTCGCCTTTTTCAGCGTAAAAATCCAAAGCATGGATCACGACATCGGCCGAAGATGCCGTATCGTTCGATAGTTTCTTCGGCCTAAGAAAAGGCGCTTCGGCCCCGCACTTTTCAGCCGCCTCGGCTATCTCGCGGCTATCCGTGCTCACTATCACCCGGTCTATATAACCGCTCTTCTTGGATTCTTTTATTGTCCACCAGATCAAGGGCTTCCCGTTCATGGGTTTTATGTTCTTGCCCTTAAGCCCCTTGCTCCCGGACCTGGCCGGTATAACCGCTAATATTTTCCTGCCTTTATACATTTATCTACCTATCTATTGTTTTTTCTGAAATAACCTTTCGCTAAGAGATTTTGCCTTGTCGG
>CAZOMD010000093.1:1979-4950 GCA_964580895.1 uncultured Planctomycetia bacterium
GCGTGGTGGACGCCTCCCAGGCAGCCAAGATCGCGGTGGCCAACCTGTATCTGCCCTTGTCGGTGGCGCGGAAGATTGCGGTTTCCGCGCCTCAAGTCCAGGCGGTTTCCCCTTTCGAGGCGGGTGATGTCAACCTCCTGTTTCTGACGGCCGACCATGCTCGACTGAAAGACTTGAGCGCGGCCATCAAACAGATCATGGGCTCGAAGGCGACCGTGGCCACCCCGGAGTCCTTTTCGAAACATCTTGGGTTTGTCTTTGCCTTGTCGGACAAGTTTGTATCGCTCTCCTCCCATAACCCGGGTTGCCCTATATCTATCCATGATTTTTCACTTATCGGATAAATCCCTATCTTTTTGTGGCTGGACTGGGCTTTTTTCAATAGATCCGTAAAATGGAACTCTCCGCCTTCAGGTATTAGAGTCAGTATTTCCTTCTTTATCAGGTACATCCCCGTATTTACCAGAAAGTCATATTCCGGTTTTTCTTTGATCATTTCCAACGACCCTTCTTCCGACATTTCCATAACACCGGACGGGATAACAAAATGACGCATCGCGCTGACTACTGTAACTTCGTAATTAGTTTTTTCGTGAAAATCCAGGATGTCGGCGTAATCCGCTTTTATTATGGTATCGCAATTTGTAACAAAAAAAGATCCCGATAGAGGCGCCCCAAGCAAAAACCGCAAAGCCCCAGCGGTCCCACGCGGCTCTTTTTCAGAAAAATAGGTCGGAACATATTTTGATTCCGAATTCTCGAAATATGACATTACCATCGCGCCTTTATACCCCAATAAAAGATAGAAGCTGTCACAGCCGAATTCCGCGAAATTATCCATAATCGCTTCGATCACAGGTTTTTCCCCGTAAGGGATCAAAGCCTTCGGGAGTATTTTAGTAACAGTTGAGAACCTCGTCCCTTTACCTCCAGCCATTATTGCCAACGGTATCCCCAAGCGCCCTTTTGGTGGTTCGTATTTTTCGCCAAAAATATCTTCCCAAAAAAGCGCGTCAACGATCTGAAGCCGGTCATTTACGATCGGGACGGATTCAAGCCGCTTTTCAACCATGGCTTTTTTTATTTCCTCGATCCTATAATTTTCCGGGAATTTAACGGGGTTCTTATTGCATAGGGTGCCTGTTTTATCGTTCAGGCTTTTACCTGAAAGCAGCCATCTGCGAAAATCCCCGTCGGTTATTGTCCCGAGAAATCTATTTTCCGAATTCACGACAAAAAGTATCTTTAATCCAGTCTGATCCATCCTTTTCATGGCATCTTTCACGGTATTTTTTTCATCCACTTGCAACTTAAGTAAGTCTGTTTTTTCCATGCCTTTTCCCTCTTTTTCCCGTCAGATTGATACGCCCTCTCAGGAAACCTGGTGTTTAAGTTTCCACTCGCCATTTACCTTTTCCCAAAGATGCGGAGACCTGGATTTATCACAAAGCGCAAAAACCTCTTCGGGTTTCATCTCGACGTAATCCATTATCTCGTTGAAATATTTATCCGGGAATTCTCCATCAAAGCGTTTCACGAGCGCGACGCCTTCTTCGCGGGTTATATGTTTATTCCTTATTTCCTGCGACGCGTCATAAGTAGCCCGCCCGATGCCGAATTTAATAAAAGTCGTATAGTAATGCAGATCGTCTATCTTGTCGTCAATGCTGTTATATTTGCTATACGTCCCCTGTGACCTTTCCGGACGGGCTTTGAATCCAGTGTTCTCGACAGCGTAATAATACGCTTCCTGCGGTATCCATTTCAGATAATATCCGAGATAATGGACTTCCACCCCGGAATGTTCCAACTCCCGGGAATTCGCCGGAAGATACGCCATCAGATCCGCGAGTTGTATATCATATTTATCCTGAAGTTCCCGGATGGAAACACCCGCCAGATATATCTCGTCCAGGTTCTTCATCGCGTAATACGACTTATCTCTCAAGGATACGGCGTTATCCGCTATCGGATTGCCATATTCAGCCTCGTTTTCCCCGTAGAAAACAAGCGGGATATCAAACTTGGCCGCTATCTTCGGCGCGAGATTTTTCTGGCCAAGAATGAATGTTTGAAAAGGATGCAATAAGTTCCTGATGGATAGCCTAGTCAGGATTTTCATAACACGGCCATTCTGTTTAAACGCGATATTGTCAAAGCCTCCCGTTTCTATCCAATTCCTATAATTGCGGTACCCATATTCCGTGTAAAGTATAGGAGGCCAAGTCACCGTCAGGGGGTGCATGCCATATTTATATTTCAACACGTGCGATTGGAAACAAGAATCTTTCCCGCCGCTCCCGGGCACTATGCAGTCATAATAGCCGTCATTCCTGCGATATTTATCTAAAAGTCTTACTAGCTCCTTTTCCCTTTCTACCCAATTAATGTTCTCTTTCTCAACGGCGTGATGACAGGCGTCACAAACGCCGTCCTCATGTATCCTCATGGTAACTTTTTTGCTTTTGCTCGTATGCTTGAACTCAACGGTTGACGCCGGTCTTTGGTTTGACATCACGCATTTCTTGCAGAAGATGACTTCTTCGGGCAAACCATAATAGGTCTTTTCGCTTTTGGTCACTGTCTCCCCCTCTTATCGTTTATCATAGCTGCCCATTCGGCATATATTCTTATACCGTCCCGCGAGCTTTTTTCGGGATGGAACTGAACGGCGAAAATATTATCCCGCGACACACCGGAACAAAATTCAAAATCACCGTATTTTGTGACCGCTAACACATCCGCCTTTCTTTCGGGCACCGCATAGAAAGAATGCACGAAATACATATATGCGTCCTCTTCCGTTGATCTTAAAGGACTGCCTTCCCAAGATGCATTATTTTTTTGCGGTTTATATATCTTGCGCCATCCCATATGCGATATCCTGACCTTTTTGCCGGCGGCTTCACAACCGAAGTTTACGACCTCTCCGGGGATAATGCCCAACCCTGAGAACACCCCGAATTCACAA
>CAZOMD010000094.1:0-4855 GCA_964580895.1 uncultured Planctomycetia bacterium
AGAACAATTAACGCTTGTTACTAAAAATTCACTTGCTTAACGGGGTGCAGTACATAACAAAGCTAAAATCCAAAATCGTGGATTCTAAGCAAAAGACATCATATGCTTATGTTTTGAGTTTTTTTGTTTTAGGTTTTTGGTTTATTTAGGATTTCGAGTTTAGGGTTTAGGATTTGTCGGATATTGCGTAATTTTTAACACCGGGTGGTGGAGAGCTTCTTGGGATGTAGGACGTGGAACGTAACGGGTTAGCCGGTTTGCCGGTTAACCGGTCGGCCAGTTTGGTTGTGAAGAGTCAAAGAGTCAGAGGCGGGAGTTTGGGAGAGAGAAGTTAGAGGCAAGAAACAAGAAGTAGAGATTCAAAGAGCTCCGTGGGACGTAGGACGTTCGCGAGTTAACGCCTGCCGGCAGGCTCGCTCGGACGTTGGACGTAGTGGAGTGACCGGTTTAACGGTTCTAAAAGTCGAAAGGTCTAGAAGGCAAGAAGTTGAAAGGTTAACCATACGTCAATAAGACGTTAGACTTTGGACTTTTCGACTTTAGACTTCTAAACGTTGCGCCATGCGCTATGCTTTTAAGCCATTAAACCATTTAACTATTAAACCGTTAAAACCATGAACATAACGTGCGACATAATACTCCTTAGTTACGAGAGCCCGGGGCTTTTAAAGAAGTGTGTCCAAAGCGTTCTTGACCACACACAGATCCCGTCGCGTCTTATCATTGTCGATAACGCGAGCAGGGATGAGGAGGTCCGGACTTATCTTAACGGGCTTTCCGGTACGGACAATGTCATAGTGGAGAAAATATTCGGTGCCGAGAACGTGGGTTTCGCGCGCGGGATGAATAAAGGCATGTCTATAAGCGACGCGCCGTATGTCTGTCTCCTTAATAACGATTGTATAGTCACGCCGTTCTGGCTGGATGAGATGATCAGCGTGGCCGAAAGCCGCGCCGATATAGGCATTGTAAATCCGCAAAGCAATACTTTCGGTTCATATCCGGACAAAAGCGCCACGCTAAACGAGCACGCGTCGCTTCTCGGTGACAGAAAAGGGAAATATGTCGAACTCGGGCACGCCATAGGTTTCGCGTGTCTAATAAAACGGGAAGTTATAGATAAGGTGGGTTCTCTTGACGCTATATACGAGGGTGTATGCTACGAGGATACTGATTTTTCGATGAAGGCCATGAAGGCCGGATATATTCCGGTCATGGCTGAAGCGTCATATGTATATCATAAGGAACAGGCATCGCGGAAAAATCTTAAAGGGAAAGACGAGATATATCGCCGGAACCGGGCGATATTTGAAAAAAGATGGGGACGCCTATTGAGATTATTTTTTTTGGAGCCGGGAATGTCCGGGAAAGAGCGTTTGATGCCGGATTACCGGGCATTAAGGAACATCACTAGGCAAAGGGCGATCATTGATGTGTGGGTGAGGGAAGGAAATGTGTCTTGCGATGAAGAGGTCCCCTTCTATAATGAGGATGTTGTGAGGCATGCCGATATCTCAGTTAAGACAATATCGGCTCCTTTCGCGGAGGTCATGGCTTTATGGAAGATATTGACCAAGAAGAAAAGATATGACGCGGTTATCGTGGAAGACGGCTTTTTGCCGAGGATGTTGAGCCTCTTCGCTTTTACGCGCCGGTCAAAGATCTTTATCCTGGGACCGGGAATGAAGGTGAGGTCTTCCAAAGGCGAGATATTCGATCTTCGGGAGGCCGCGTCTCTGGCGAAGTATCTCCGGAGGCGGTGAAACCGGTTAGCTGGTTCATTGGTTCTCTGGTTTGCGGGTTCGATAGTTTATTGGTTCCGCTGGGTTGGAGCACGAGGAGTTCCGTGGAACGTAGGACGTATTTAGAGGATAGAAGTTAGAAGATAAAGTAAAAAGGTAAAACCAAAAGTTAAAACTAAAAAAACGGAAAAACCGACTTTAAAACATATCCAAAGAAGAAGTTTTGGATTTTTACTTGTGGTTTTTACTTTTTCATTTTTACTTTTGCGTTAAACTATGCCATGCGCTATGCTCTGTGCTTAAATCATTAACCTTATGAACTCGAGAACTACAAATATCATTTTTAAGGCGATCTTCGCGACTTGGCTGATTTTGTGGGTGGTATTTCTTGTCAGGGAAGATAAAAAAGGCCAGTATAAGGACCTCTGGTATTTTTATACACACGGTTATAACGAAAAGGTGCGGTATATACTGGGGGAGGACCTTCACGATTTTCTGATCTATTGCAAGGAAAATATACCGGAAGGGGCAAGTTATTCGCTGTCCGGTTTTGGGGAGTTCGATATCGCCTCGGTCCGCGCGCGGTATTTTCTATGGCCGTTGAGATGCGGGGAAGAAAACGCCGATTATTATATCGCGTGCAAAGAGGAAAAGAATCCCGACGGATACAAAATTGTCGGTCGGCACAAAGTTACAGGAGTAGGGGCGTATCGCGATACGCCCCTACTATTTAAAAGAGAAAAGGTTTTGTAGATGGGGCTTTTAGTCGCGTTTCTTGCCATGGGCCTGGTCGGCGTGTTTTTCGCGTTGGCCGTCGCCGGAAGAGGTGGGGATATCCGGTATAAATATTCCGTTCCCGAGTTTTTTGGTCTTTCGTTTTTTCTGGGAATGGGCTTTGTCACCGTGCAACTATTCATTTTTTTTATTTTTAAAGTTTATTGGAGCGCGTGGAATCTCGCGGCACTGCCGATCCTATGTTCTCTTCTTCTTTTCTCGAAATTTTCCGCGCATCCCGCCGAAATAAAGGCGTATTTTGTGAATAATGGGCCCTCCGCCAAAGCGAGTTTGACAAAAAAGATGCTGATAGCTGGTCTTGCGGCGCAGTTTGCGTGGATTATTTTTGTTTCTTTGCCGGTGCCGGTAAATTCGCATGATGCCGTGGCGAATTACGCGATGAAGGCCAAGATGTTTTTCCTGGCGGGAGGGATACCCGACGGTTTTTTTAGCTGGCCCGAGACGGTTGTCGCTCATCCCGATTATCCGCCGCTTTTGCCGTTTGTTATGACGTGGATTTATAAATTCATGGGGTTTGGCGACGTGGCGGTAGCATGTCTCATGCCGGTGGTATATGTTGCGTTTCTGTGTCTTTTTTATTCCCAGGTCAGAAAACTGACCGGTCATGATGAATACTCGCTTATCGCGGCGTTTATGTTGGGGACTATACCACAACTTGCCGCGTACGCTACTATCATACACACGGATCTTATCCTTACGGCTTTTATTACTTCCGCCGTGGGATATCTGCTTCTTTACCTTAAAAGACTCGATAAAGCTTATTTAATTTTATCGTCGTTTCTTTTTGGATTTTCGTTCTGGATAAAGAACGAGGCAATAGTGTATAATATCGCGTTTTTCTCTGTTTTACTGCTTTTTGCCGCAAGGGGAGGGACTGGGAATAAGGGCAAAATGATGCGAGACATATTTTCGGCTTTCATAATTGTGGCAGTCATGTCTTCCCCATGGTTTTTTGTGAAGCTATTTTCCGCTGCGGCGAATAGCGACATCGATATCGCGAAACTGACCATTGAAAAGTTAATGAGGAACGTGAAAGATATTCCCGTTATTTTATATATCTTTCAGCAGCAGGTATTCGGCCCTAAGAAGTGGAATTTGTTCTGGATATTGTTCTTCGGGGCTGTTATCTGGAAAAGACAGGTTCTTTTCGATAAGGAGATATGGTATATTACGTTCTTTATCCTGATATCGGCGGCGGGTTATTTCGCGGCGTATATGCTGGTTTCGGGGTATGATCTTTATTTTTATGTCAGTACTACGATGTCGCGTTTCATGCTGCATTTTTCCGGGTCGGCATGCGTACTGGCGGCTATGCTTTTAAAAGAAAAGGAGACGACGAGTGCCTAAGGAGAAGTTCGTCTTTATCGACAGGGACGGAGTTATCAACCGGGACCCCGGAGGGTGGACGGAATACGGATATGTAACGAGGTGGGAAGATTTTTACTTTTTACCGAAAGTACTCGATACCTTAAAGAGGTTCACCGACTCCGGATATGGGATAATCTTCATATCGAACCAGCAGGGTGTCGGGAAAGGGTACTTTTCCAAAGAAGATCTCGCCGAGGTGACCGCTAATTTAAAGAAAGAGGTCGAAAAGCGTGGCGCGAGGATAGCCGGGATATACTACTGTACCCACGCGAAGGAGGAGTCTTGCGATTGTCGTAAGCCTAAGCCGGGTTTATTTTATGAAGCCCAAAAAGAGTTGAAAATAAAGGATATTCCCGGGAAATTTTTTATAGGCGATACGGAGAGAGATGTAAAGGCTGGCAGGGCCGCGGGTTTAAGGACAATACTTGTTCTTAGCGGCAAAGCGAAAGCGGAAGATATAAAGACCTGGGAATATAAACCGGACCATGTCTGCGAAAGTCTCGCGGAAGCGGCGGATGTGGTAATTGGGAATAGTTAGCCGGTTAGCCTGTTGTCGGTTTGCCGGTTCAGTAGTTCCGTGGAACGTGGGATGTAGGACGTGGGACGTGTAGGACGAAGGAAAGTCAAAAAGTCTAATCACGCGGGAGTTCCCCACCTGTGAGGGTGGGGGTGAGAGCAGGGTGCCGCAAAGTGGCTCGGGCGGGGCCCGAAAAGAATGATACCACCGCTGTAAGGCGGTGGAGGTTCATAAGTCAAAAGGTCAGAAAGTCCCAGTCAGAGACTGGTCTCAGCCCGAGGCTGAAAAAGGGCTTTGGACTTTTGAACTTGTGACTTTTAGACTGTTAAACTGGATAGCGAGATCCTCCTTCGCCAAACGATTTGTATGTTATTTGGCTACGGAGGATTAATTCGCACTTATGATTTACTCACACTAACGTGTTCGTAAATCA
>CAZOMD010000095.1:0-2109 GCA_964580895.1 uncultured Planctomycetia bacterium
GTTCGGGATCCTTGTGTAAAACTTCGCAAACCTTTGAAACCCCTGGAGTATACGCCATGCTCAGGTCTTTTTGGTTGTTAAGACGTTTAAGGAGCCCAAGTCCGATCTTTCCGCCGAGATGGTATTCTAAAATTTCTTTTTCAGTTATAACGCATTTTTTTTGGGACATCTTTCCGGGTATCCTTTCTGATAAGAAAAAGACATGTACATCGCTCAGAACTTATGCATATTGTATTCGTCTGACGCGCCGGGTGTCAAGCATTTTGCTTTTATTAAAAGGATAAAATCGCGCCGGCAGAAAAAAAATACAGTATATTTTTTTGGTAATAGTTCAGCTATTCACAGTAAGATAAAAGCTATGCGTTAAAGGGTAGAACCGGGATATGCTGAGAATTTAGCGAAGTCTTGTGCATCCTGGCCAGCCATATGGACGGCTGGAGTGACGGGAAGGATGCTTTTGAGCATTGAGCGGGCTATGGCCGACAGGATATGAATAATTTAAGCTTCCCCGCTAAGCCACGCCTGAAGAACAAAAATAAAAAATAGACCGCGAGAAGCGCAAAAAGCGTCCTTCCCGCGAAGAACTGAACAATTACGTTTTTTGCGGGTTATGATAAGTTGGATATTCCCAGGCCAAAAACCTATTCTTGGGGGGATACGTATATCTCCAGAAATATCTTTAAAACATCGGGGTCAAAGAACTTTCCGGACATATCTTTAACTATGCCAATGGCTTCGCTTATTTTTAAGGCTTTCCGGTAGGGCCTTTCGGACGTAAGGGCCTGAAAAACATCAGCCAGGCTTATGATCTTCGCGCCGACAGGGATCTCATCTCCCTTTAATCCTTCTAGATACCCTGAACCGTCATAACGCTCGTGATGGTAAAGAACGTATGGGACCGCGCCTTTAAGGGGATGCACGTTCCGGATTATTTCCGCCCCAAGCCGGGGATGCTGTTTTATAACCTCATATTCCTTCTTTGTCAGCTGGCCTCGTTTAAGAAGTATCTTTTTATCAATGCCGATCTTCCCTATATCATGAAGGATCGCGCCGAACTTTATGTTTTGGATCTCTGACACATCGATCCCCATCTCGTGAGCGACTTGAACAGCGTAATACGACATACTAGCGGAATGTTCCTGGGTATACAGATCATTTGTTTTCACCGTCTTGGCAAGAGCATTCACAAACTCAACCGTGTAGCGATACCCTTTGTTAATCGAGAAATCCTCGACGGCTGTCGGAGCCTTAATATCGGGCTTTACTCGGCTCGGAGAACAGATCACTATGGAATTAGTCCCGCTCATTTTCGATTCCGCCAGTTTGTCGGCAACGGCGTTTAACAGTTGTTCCGGAGTGTGTGCATCCTCGCAATGCGGATAGCCACCTATCGCCATATGGAGCGCGACATTTATCGGGGTAGTACATATTTTGGTCGTGAAATCGTTGTCACTGATCAGCGTGAAAAGTTTCCCTCCTATCTCGAACGCGGTCTTGATATCAGTCCCCTGCATAATCACCGCGAACTCACTGCCGCTTAGGCGTCCCGTAATAAATCGGCTATCAAGATTCTTGCGTAGCAGTGCCGCGAAATCATGTATTACCCGGTTGCCGCTGGATACCCCATACATCTTGTTGATAGAACTAAAATAATCGATATTGATCAATACGAGCGCTAACGGGGCTTTTTCTTTCACCGCTTCGTTAAAAAGCAAAAACATTTTTTGCATAAAATGCCGATAGTTGAGAAGCCCCGTATGAGGATCGATAGAGATATATTTGCGTAATCTGTCAGCGGCTATTTTAATGTGGTGTCGTTTTTCCTCGACCATAGCGGAAAGATCCCGCATCGGCGTAACATCAATCCCGGTAAGCACGATGAGTTTCTCGTCCTTTTTATCACAACTACCGGCTATCGGATAGATGTTCCATCTTATAAATTTACGGACGTTGTCCTTAGTAACTATGCAAGTTTCGATATCCTGATACCGCGGCGCGTCTTTACCCGCGGGACCGCTTTGGATGGATGTTGAGAGAGAGTAGAGATCATTTAAAAAAGCGCTGCGGGCTATCTCTTCTTTACCGAATCCAGTCCCTTGCTGGGCGACT
>CAZOMD010000095.1:2119-2689 GCA_964580895.1 uncultured Planctomycetia bacterium
CGATAAACTCAGGGGAAAGAATATTTAAGTTATATTGCGGTTGCCGCTTCAAGACAGACCTCACCCTCAAAAAAAAATTGATTTGTTCTTGCTAGAGTATAAATTAAGTATAACCTTATAGATTAGCCTATGCAACTATTTGTACGCTTTATCGCAATGTAGGAGCATTCCGCCCTAAGAGTTGAGTTTTTTATATGCTCTCTTATCGGAACACATGTGAAATCTCTGCCGTTTTTGGTCTTCTGGGGTCCCAATCTGCTCGAATAGACAACGCAGGAGTAAGTTGTCGCAGTTTCTCTCTTTAAATTTGTACAGGGGTCATCGTTCGCTCCGCAGCAAACCCCGCAATTTCCGCAGATCTGCTCAAACTCGGCATCTTTCTGGTTCAAATATGACTTGTATGCTGACAAATCCATGGTTGGTCATTGTTTATTGTTGTCGCGCCTGAAGAGGCCACGCGCTACATGCCCCACAAAAACAATGATGTAGAAGATCACAGCGCAAAACAAAAGTACCGCCAGGATAGCCAAAAGTATCGAGCTTATCCCTATCATAAGCGGCGTCAAAATA
>CAZOMD010000095.1:2699-4855 GCA_964580895.1 uncultured Planctomycetia bacterium
TCAAAATACGTATAAGAAAGAGTATAATAAGCGCCGCGGCGATAACGAATACACCAGTAAAAAAATTCTTCATAGTTTCCATATGACCTCCGTGCTTTTCTCCCCGAGACCGGCATATGTCAGCCCAGGATCGACAATATCTCCTCCTCTGACATATCTTTTCTTCGGAGGAAACATATCCCGATGTCATACGATCTGCCGGGCTCGCCCTCGGCGATACGAACTACCCGCCCAAAGACCCCTCCATTTATCATGATCAGATCCGCCTCTATTTCTTCGCAAATATTTATCATCTTTTGGTCGAGCTTTATCCATATAACGCTAGACAAAGCCGGGATAGCCGAATCGCTTGTCGTCCGGAAGAGCAGCCCCGCCGCGCTGACGTTTCTGGATAATACTTCCGCTTTTGGAGTTAACTTAGCGCCGCTAAGGATCTTAAAGTTCAAAGGCACCTCGTGGTCAACTCTCAAAAACTCACGTTTTTCATCGATATCCGGCTGCATGTCATTTCCTTCCTTTTTTTCGATAGAACCGATTGACAAAGTTCAGCATATCCTTAGGCTCGTCGATTACTTCAAATATCCGCAAGTCATTTTTATAGATCGTATTTTCCGCCAGACAGACATCCTTAAGCCATTTAAGCATGCCTTTCCAATATTCGCTGCCAACAAGTACTACCGGAAAAGGATCTACCCTTTCAGTCTGAACCAGCGCCAACCCCTCAAAAAATTCATCAAGAGTTCCAAATCCACCGGGAAAAACCAAGAACGCCTTGCTGTATTTCGCGAACATGAGTTTCCTCACAAAGAAATACCTGAATTCCAACGGGAGAGTAACATAACGGTTAACCTCTTGTACCTGTGGTATACTAATATTAAGCCCGATTGATTCTCCTTTGCTCTCTTTCGCGCCTTTGTTGGCGGCCTCCATGATCCCGTCACCGGCACCGGTTATAATGGAATAGCCGTTTTTCACAAAAAGTTCGGAGGTCCTCTCCGCAAGCTTGTAATATTTATGGTCCCTGCTCAATCTCGAGGATCCAAAAATACTCACGGCATTTCGTATGTTGCCAAGGACCTCAAAGCCTTCGACAAATTCGCTCATTATCCTGAATATTCTCCAAGGATCCGAATATCTATAATCATCCTTGTCATATCTCCCGGTTGTTTCCATTTTTCTCCTCCAACATCTCGTTGTGTTATATTATAGGTTATCTTTCGCAAAATTCACACCATTTTTAAAGATCATAAGACCTATCCCCATATTGCGGTCTTCTTTCGCGCGTCTCCGCCAGTTCGGATGCTGTAGGTACGTTACGTGCCGCTCCGGATGAGGCATTAGACCCAGGATCCTCCCGGTTGTGTCGCATATCCCGGCAATATCGTCAATAGACCCGTTCGGGTTGATGGGATAACCCGATGACTTTCCAGTTACATCGGAATACCTGAAAACTATCTGGCGGTTCTTCTTTATAACATCGAGGGTCCTATCATCCATCGGGATAAACTTTCCTTCCGCGTGGGCGATCGGGAGGCTGATAACCTCAGGCAGAGCCTTGGTCCATACACATGTGTTGTTTTCGTCACCCTGCCGCTTAAGATATATCCATCTATCCTCGAACTTCCCTGAGTCATTAAGACTCAGGGTCGCCTCCTGGACTTTGAACTCCGGGTCATTCCCCGAATTTGGCAATAACCCCATCTTTACCAATACTTGAAAACCATTACAAATCCCGATAACCAGATTCCCGCGGGAAACAAAATCAGAGAGTTCATGTGAAAGCTTATACCTGATCTCATTCGCAAGGATTCTTCCGCTTCCCAGATCGTCCCCGTACGTGAATCCTCCGGGAATCGCCAGGATCTGTGAATTTTTCAGTATCTCGCGTTTTGCCAAAAGCTCGTTTATGTGGATAAGACAAGTATCGGCACCGGCCAGTTGAAACGCATATGCCGTTTCCCGGTCACAGTTTGTACCGGCAGTACGTAATATAACTACTTTAGGCGCTATTTTCATGCATTAATTCCTTAAAGGGTCGCTTCCATTCGGTTTTCAAATCCCGAATGTCTATGTTAATTATCTCCTCACCGTTAATGCCCCTGACCACTAGGGCGTTCTTTTCTATCGTTCGCCCCAATAAACCCATATCCACGTCT
>CAZOMD010000096.1:0-4090 GCA_964580895.1 uncultured Planctomycetia bacterium
CTCAGGCGTAACTCCGTAAAGGCTCACCCTTATGGAAACCAGGCCGTGTTCTTCGCTCCCCCCAATCACACAGACATCGGCATCAAGCCTTGATTTTAACATTACGGCTAATTGGGAATACCTCTGCTGGGGCCATATCTTGGAAGGGTTACTGCTCCCGGGATGCATGACGATTAACGGCTTATCCCCGTTTATACCTTCTTTTCCCAACCGTTTCCGAATATTATCCTTTATGGCGTTATCCGCCTTTAAGACCGGCGAAATAAGAACGGTCTTTTCGTCCAAAAGCCTCAATAGGTCAAAAGTGTATTCAATCTCGTGTTTTTGACCTTTATCCCTCTCGTCCTTGATCCTGTCGGTAAGAAGCCATCCCCATTTTCGGTCATAGCCTAACCGCCGCCGGATACCGGCAAGAAAACAAGCCAAATGCAGAGCTTTATGCGGATTTAACACTATCGAAAGATCAAAATGCCGTTTCCATAGCTCCCATGCCAGGGATATGGAACCCAAAAACCACTTTTTGAGGCCTATCGTCCCGAACGCTATAAGCTCGTCCACCCCTTCTCTATTCCTGAGAAGACCCTTTGAATATTCGGAACTGACAAAGGTAATAGACGCGCCCGGATACATTTTCTTTAAGGCATCTACCGCGACCGTGGATAGAAGAACTTCTCCTATCCGGTCGGTGCGCATTATGACTATTTTCCGAGGTTCAGTCTTTTTTACCATAATAAGCTAAGGAAAAACAAAAACCCATTAATAGGTGGAATAACACCGCTAAACTTACCGAATAAAGATGCGTATCAACCGCCGAATTAATGGCAAAACCACTCGCGGCCGCGAAGACCCCTCTGGCAATATCCTGACGCGGAAAGGACCCTATGCGCGGGATCCCTTTCAGTGAATGCCATAACACCGAAAAAATAAACGCTATGAATAAACCCGCGCCGACAATCCCGATCTCGGAAGCCATTTGGAGATAACTATTATGCGCGTACCGCACGTCAAGATATCCCTCCGGCCTGTATAGAGGAAAGTTCCGGCTATAGGTATTCACGCCGAACCCGAGTATAGGATGCATCTTTATCATATTAACCGTGCCCTCCCATAGCTTTAGCCTTTCCCAGGTCGTGTTCCCTTCCGAGAACGAAAGGTCCATCAAGCGGTCCTTCATGACCGGCGGTAACAATATAAAAAAGACAATTAACACGACCGCGAGCGCTGCCAGGGCCTTCCTGCCCTTTAACGCGCCGAGCGCGAGAATAGCGCAGAAAAAAGATATCCATGCCCCTCTTGACTTCGTCAGGAAAAGGCTTACCATCGACACCATAAAAACTACAACAACGCCAGCCCTTTCGCGCAAACGTACCTTATTCGCTATAAACGCCGCGAGAATGATCGCGCCAAGAGATAAGAGATACGCGCCGAAATCATTTGGGTGCACAAAAGAGGACGATATCCTTTTCATATAGTCCAAGTTGATAAGAGTACGATGCCGGATAAATCCTTCCCCGGCAAAATACTGGTAAAAACCGTTCACGGAAACCATCACCAGGCTGAATAGGCTCACGGCGAGAAATTTCCGGACCTCGCTGTCTTCCCATTTTCGTGACGCCATAACGATAAATACCAACGAATACTTTACGACTTTCAAAATACCCCTTACGCTTTCGTCCATAAAAGAGGTATTTAAAAAGGACAGCAAAGTCCATACCCAAAGCGCGAAGATTATCCTCGTCGGGACGAATCTCATCCACCGCAGATCTTTTGTCAATAAAACTTTCACGATCCACGCCAGTATCATAAGCCCGGTGGAGATCTCCACCAGCGAGGTCGAGAACGCCGACACAAATATCAGGGCGTAAAAACACCATTCGATGGTCCTCTCACACAATTTGATCAGTTTATCTTTTTCCATCATGCCGTGGCCCAGAACGGTTTAATAGTCAAATAGTTTAATGGTTCATCGCATGTTTTAGCGTATAGCGTACCATTTAAAAGTCTGAAAGTCTAAGGTCTAAAAGTCCAATGTCAAAAGCCTAAAATCATAAGGCGCTCTTTTAACCTTTCGATTTTTCAACCTTTAGCCCTTCTGACTTTTAGACTTTTCGACTTGGAACTTTAGACTTTTAATCTATACGTTAATATGCGTTTTTCATGGCAAAGAACGACATAAGCAGGATCTTGAGATCGAATGTCACAGACCAGTTCTCTATATAATACAGATCGTATTTAGTCCGTTCCTCGATCGAGGTGTTCCCTCTTAACCCATTCACCTGAGCCCATCCGGTTATCCCGGACTTGATCTTATGGCGGGCCATGTAACGCGGGACATCTTCCTTGAACTTACCGACAAAATGAGGGCGTTCCGGCCTTGGGCCGACAAGGCTCATCTCTCCTTTAAGCACATTGATAACCTGCGGGAGTTCGTCCAGATTGGTCTTCCGAAGAAAGGCCCCTACTTTGGTACACCGTGGATCATTCTCGGCAGCCCATACTCTCCCCGTCCCTTTCTCGGCGTTATTTATCATGGTACGGAACTTTATTATGGCGAACGGCCTGCCGTCCTCCCCTATACGCTTTTGCAGATAGAACACACCCCCGGCGGATGTCAGCTTGATAAGGGTAGCTATGATCACGAAAAGAGGGAATAATAATACCAGAGCAAGGACCGAAAAGCCGATATCCATTGCCCTTTTCAAGAATCTGTTGTACCCATCCGCCAGCGGCGATTCCTTAAGCCCGAGTAGCGGTACACCGTCAATAGTACGCATATCCACTTCGGATGTCACCATGCCCAAAAGATCCGAGACCAGACGGAACTCCACCATTCTTTTTTCGCATTCAAGTATGACTTCGATGATCTCATTCCTCGGGATGTTAGCTTCGGTCATTATTATCTCGTCGATCTCATGCCGGTCTAGTATTTTCCCAAGTTCGCGAATATTCCCTAACACGGGAACCGTACTTTTAACTTCGCTTTCATCCTTATTTACGCTCAAGACCCCTTTTACCCTGTAATCCCAGTGCGGGTCATCCGATATATGGTTTATGAGACGAGTGACCATCGGACCATCCCCCGCTATAATCAGATTCCTCGTTCCTCCGCCTTTGTTCCTCATGGAGATAAGAACCCTGTTAACGACAAACCTCCACACACTAAGGAAGATTACCAGCACTACCCAGGATATTAACAGCATGCTCCGGGAAAATAAAAACTCGCGGTAAAGAAACGTGCCGGCCATGAATAGAAAGATGGCCACACTGACAGATTTTATGATAACAAAAAATTCATCAATTATGGAAAGCCGGGACTTAAAAGAATACAGCTTATATGAACGCATGATAAAAAGAAGAATAAGCGTAAGAATGGGCAAAACCCGGAAATACTGCTTTATGTTAGGCACCCCGTAGATCACCTTAAATATCCCGAGATTAAAACGTACCCAATAAGAAACGATGAAACCGACATTCAGGCACAGGATGTCCCCGACTATCCTCAAACATTGTATACGTCTAACGTTCTTTATCTTCATGTTTCGCCTTATCCCTGATTTCGTTAATGTGTAAAACCTCGGGTGAGGTCTTCCGTGCCAAACCGGGTACGCGACAGGTAGAATCAGGGCTTATAATTTCTTTCTCACATGGATAAGCCACTTATCCAGTATGTATCCAAATAACTCCTTCTTAAAACGATCTCTACTAAACCTAACCGCGTTTATCCTTATTTTCGCGGGATCAAAAAGACGGATATCATCTTCGAACCTGTTTATTGCATCGTTCAGTGCCGAGGATGTCTGTTCCGAGAAAAACACGCCTGTCGGGGCCGCGCAACCTGGTCCATTTCCCGTCCGCTCAAGCGGGACAACCGTCTCAAGCACGCCGCCCTTACCGTAAGCGATAACAGGCTTCCCCTGCGCCTGCACTTCAACCGGCACGATACCGAAATCCTCAGCCCCCGGGAAAATAAGGGCTTTACACCCGGCATATAACCGCTTTAGGTCGCCGTCCGCCACCCATCCCGCGAAATCTCTGTTGCGCCCGGCGCTTTTTTTGAGTTTTTTATTCTTCGTCCCTTTCCTCTCATTTT
>CAZOMD010000096.1:4100-4767 GCA_964580895.1 uncultured Planctomycetia bacterium
CGCTTGGCCTGTTTGAGCGCAAGCATCCTTGAGCTTATCGCCTAAGATTTCTTTGATTTTTTTGAGTTTTTTATACTCCGTCCCTTTACCCACAATAATAAGCTTTTTCCCGGATTCGTTGAAGGCCTTTACCGCGACATCGACCCTTTTATACGGCTCAAGAGCGGAAACAACGAGATAAACATCTTTTATCACGTTAGCCCCGGAATAAGGTTCCACATCTGCCGGTGGATAAATGACATCGGCGTCTTTTCCGTAGATCGCTTTTATGCGATTTTTTACATTATCCGATATAGCTACAAAATAATCAATCCTTTTATTGGCCTCAATATCCCACTTCTTGAGATGTTCGAGGGCTCCGCGGATAGCCCATCTTTTGAGGGGGAACATGGCCGCGAAGTATTCTTCAAAAAAGAACCACGCGTATCTCATGGGTGTATAGCAATAGCAACTATTGAGCGCGCCGCTCTGGCTTTTTACTCCCTTAGCCACGCAGTGGCTCGAGCTTACGACAAGATCATACCCGGAAAGATCAAACCCCTCAACGGCTGGCGGGAAAAAAGGCAGAAAATTCCTGTAACTCCGGGATATACCTGGTATATTTTGCAGGAAGCTTGTCCGGATATCCATCTCTTCTATCTTATGAGATACGCTCCCTTTATCGTGT
>CAZOMD010000097.1:0-4639 GCA_964580895.1 uncultured Planctomycetia bacterium
GGAACCATCTCGACTCGTTCATATACGCTACGGAAAAAGCCGTTAAGGATTATGGTGACAAGGTATCGGAAGATGAAAAGAATAAAGTGACCGAAGCCGTGGAAAAAGCTAAAAAAGTGCTTGATTCCGAGAGTGTCGAGGAGATAAAGAAAGCCCAGGAGGAACTGCAAAAAGCGAGCTATAAACTGTCGGAAGAGATGTACAAACACGCGCAGGGTCAAGGCGAGGGCGGCGGAGCGCAAGGGCCTTCAGGCGGAGATTCCAAGAAGAACGAAGAAGATGTCGTCGACGCGGATTATAAAGTTGATGACGATAAAAATAAGAACGGTTGATCAGTTTGCCGGTTAGCCGGTTAGCCTGTTAGCCGGTTCGGTCGGCGGAGTCAGAGATTTAGAGAGTCAAAGAGTCAGAGCCGGAGTCACCGTGGAACGTTGGACGTTCGCTTGTTGCCTGCCTACCGGAAGGTAGGTACTCGCTGGGACGTAGGACGAAGCAGTCAAAAGGTCAAAGGTTTAAAGGTCGAGAAGTCGACTTTTGACTTTTAGACCTTAGGCTTTCGGACTTTTAGACGGTACACTCTGCTCTGTGCGATTAAACTATTGAACAGTTGAACTATTAAACTGTTGTTGAAAGTCACACGTATATGTCACAAAATTATTATGAGCTTTTGGGCGTGAGCCAAGAGGCCTCGGATGAGGCCCTTAGAAAAGCCTATAGAAAACTCGCGCTGAAATACCATCCGGATAAGAACCCTGGGAATAAAGAAGCGGAAGAGAAGTTTAAGGAGATATCTCACGCGTACGAGATACTAAGCGATCCGGATAAACGCGCGAAATATGACAGGTACGGGGAATCCGCGTTCCAATACGGCGATGCGGCCGGGGCCGGGTTCCATGATCCTTTCGATATTTTTCGCGAGGTGTTCGGCGGCGGCGGTTTCGGTGATATCTTCGAGGGCGTATTTGGGTTTGGTCCGGGAAGGCGTCAATCCTCGAGAAAGGGGCGAGATCTCGAGTACGGTCTTACCATAGATTTTTTTGAGGCGGTAAAAGGGATAGATAAAGAGATAAAGGTGCGAAGGTATGAGTCTTGCGCGGCATGTAAAGGCACTGGGGCGAAGCCGGGGACGGGTAAGACAGTCTGTAAACAATGCGGCGGGTCCGGACAGATAAGCCAAGTCGGAGGTTTTTTCAGTATTTCCAGGACATGCAACGCGTGTGAAGGGATGGGAGAGATCATAAAGGAGATGTGCGTTTCCTGTGAAGGGACGGGACGCAAGGAGGTCTCTAGAAAAATAACCGTATCTATCCCCGCGGGGATAGATACGGGCATGCGGTTAAGGATCTCCGGTGAAGGTGAGGCCGGCGTGAACGGCGGACCCGGCGGGGATCTCTATGTCGCCGTATCCGTTAAAAAACACGATTTTTTCTCAAGGCGGGAATATGATCTTTTATGCGATTTTTCCGTATCTTACGCGCAGCTTGTTTTCGGGGATGAAATAAAAGTGCCGGGCATAAACGGAGAGGTCGACCTTTTCGTGCCGGCGGGGACCGAGAGCGGACATATCTTCCGGATAAGGGGGAAAGGGATAACCCGTCTTGGCGGGAATGGACGTGGAGATCAGCTGGTCCGGGTACAAGTCGTCATCCCGACTGATCTTAACGAGGAGCAGAAAAAACTACTAAGGGAATACGAATCTCTTTTTGAGGGTAAAAAGGCGATGGGTGGGGAAAAACTGGTCGACAAAATGAAGAGGATGTTTAAATAGTTAAGAACATTAGCGTGCAGCGGATAGCGGATAGTTGGTGTCGCCAGTTTGCCGGTTTCGCTGGTACGAGGACTTCCGTAGGACGTAGGACGAAGAAATAGTCAAAAAGTTAAAAAGTCTAAAGGTCAGAAAGTCCCAGCCCAAGGCTGATCAGCACGCGGCTGAAGCTTTAGGCTGAAAAGAGGCTTTTGACTTTTAGACCTTAGACTTTTTCCGCCAAAGGCGGACCAGCCTCTGGCTGGAAACGGTACGCTATGCAGAGTTAGTTAAGTGATAAGGAGAATTAGACATGCCCACATATGATTACGAATGCGCGAAATGCGGCGATACATTTGAATATTTTCAAAAGATGACCGATCTTCCGCTTGAGAAATGTCCAAAATGCGGCGGAGAAGTAAAACGGCTTATTAGCGCCGGGAGCGGCATAATCTTTAAGGGCAAAGGTTTTTATCAGACCGACTATAAATCGTCTATCCCGGGAAAAAGTAAAACAGGGGATAGACCGGAACTTCCATGCGGAAAAACTGATAAACCCAAATTTTGCGACGGCAAAAGTTGTCCAAATAGCCGCTAAATTCAGGTACGGCCGGGATTAATTTTCTTGTGTATAAGGCCTGCTTTATGCTATCTTGAATATTCGTTCGGATGTTGTTTCGAGCGCGTATCTCTAATTCGAAATTTTCAGCGGGCGTTCTGCTGGACGGCTATTACTGATAAATTATGTCGAAGCGGATAGAAAACAACAAGTTAGTTTTTTCCTGGGGCCCAGCTATCGTATGGGCAGGTGTTATCCTGTTCTTTTCCGTGCTTCCTTCCAGTCTGGTGCCGGAAATCACCATTACATATTTTGATAAGATCGTCCATATTTTTGAGTTTGCCGTTCTTGCGATGCTTGTTATGCGCGGTTTTTACAGAAGTACGCGGCTGGGCAGGGTAGGACAGGTAATATTCTCGGTTGTGATATGCGCGGGATATGGCATGTTGACGGAGGCCTCGCAGCAATTAGCGCCGGGAAGGGACGTAAGCTTGTTCGATATTTATGCGGACCTGGCAGGGATATCGGCCGGTATTTTTGCGGGAAAAGGATTGTTATGGCGGAGATAAAACCTTTCAGAGGTTTCACTTACAATACGGACAGGATAAAAGGCGCGCTTGACAGGGTCGTAGCTCCGCCTTACGATGTTATTCCCGATGAAATGCGTGACGAACTATATGCCAGAAGCCCTTACAACATAATAAGGATAATCCTGGGCAGATCCCTCCCGGGGGACGATGAAAGGAACAATAAGTATACCAGGGCAAAAGATTTTCTAAATAAGTGGCAGGATGAGGAAATACTCGTAAAAGATGAGAGAGAATCTTTTTATGTCTATCTTCAGGAATATGATCTCGAGGGGAAAAAACTAAGCAGGCTTGGATTCATCGCCCTTATGAAGATAGAGGAGTACGAGGGGTCTATTATTCTCCCGCATGAACATACATTAGCCAAACCTAAGGAGGATAGGACATGTCTAATAGAGCAGGTTAAAGGGAATATGAGCCCTATATTCTCCTTGTTTGACGAGGATGATGACAGGCAGATGATGACGATGCTCCGGAAGATAACAAAGACATCTCCGCCGTTCGTGGATATATATTTTGATAACGAACGGAACGCTCTGTGGCGTTTGTCGGAAGCGGATGCCATAAAAAAAATTCAGGAACGGATGGCGGATAAAAAAATATTTATAGCCGACGGGCACCACAGGTACGAAGTCGCCCGGAAATACCGGGAGAAACTCAAAAGCGAAAAAGATTATGACGGCAGGGCCGACCATATAATGATGTATTTTACCGATATCGCGGAGCCGGATAATCTTACCGTCATGGCCACGCATCGCGTTATTAAAAAAATGGACGCATCGGATGACGCTAAATTGATCCGGGAGTTCAGTAAATTTTTCAAAGTATCGCCGTGTGATGATCTTCATTCGCTGAAGGATAAGATGGAAGAGAGTTTTAGGCGTAAAGAAGGGAATACTTTCGGGTTTTTCGGCGGGGGGAAGTATCTCCTCCTCATATCTCGCGCGGACAGGCATCTCGGTGAACTTATCGAAGATAAAAGGTCAGACGAATGGAAAGCCCTTGATGTCGCGGTCCTCCATTCGGTGGTGTTCTCAAAGGTGCTTTCGGTGAACGGCGCCGAAGGGAACATAACTTATGTCAGGGATGCCGAAAAAGCGGAATTGATGGTAAAAGACGGTTCTCACATGGCGGCTTTTTTCATGAACCCGACGAGACTTGATCAGCTAAAGGCTGTCGCCGAGTTGGGGGAGATGATGCCGCAGAAGTCCACATATTTTTACCCCAAGCTCCTGACGGGGCTTGTTATGCATAAGTTTTGATACGTTAGCGGTGTGCCCTAATAGCTCTTTCTTTATCGCGTGGCGGGTATTAGCTACCGGAGGTTGGGTTTTTAGCGGGATCAGGAACGCCGCCGGAGAGTGTCCGGCGGAGGATAAAAACGTTCACGTAAGAAGTTTTACAAAATAAAAAGCGGGTCGGGCATGGCATTTTTTAAAGATAAACCTATTTTTGGCGGTACGCGCAAAAAGGAGATACCCGGCGGTTTATGGACAAAATGTCCGGATTGCGGGGAGCTGCTTTACAACAAAACCCTCAAGGATAATCTCAGTGTATGCGCTAAATGCGAATACCATTTCAGATTGGGGGCGTTTGACCGGATAAATATGATCGTGGACACGGACTCTTTTCTGGAAAAATTTAAGGGGATGGAGAGTAAAGACCCTCCTAAATTCAAGGGTCCCAGCGATTATCCCACGAAGATAAAGGAAGATCAGAAAGGTACTGGGCTTAAGGAAGCCGCGATCG
>CAZOMD010000098.1:0-4611 GCA_964580895.1 uncultured Planctomycetia bacterium
CTCCGTTAAGCTATTATATACTAATTTACGTTTTTGCTTAACGGGGAGCAGTATAAAGGTAAAACTAAAAAATCCGGGAACGCGCTGAAAAAGTTTTGAATTTTTACTTGTAGTTTTTACTTTTTCGTTTTTACATTTGAGTTAACCCGGGATCTACGGAGGTTTATCATGGCGCTTAAAATTTTGGTGATCGACGACGACGAGACGATGAACGAGTGTCTGGCGGAGTGTTTCGACCCGGCGGAATACGAGATAACGGTAAAAGCGACGGGACGGGAAGGCGTGGAATTTTTTAAAGAAAATAGGCCCGACATCGTGATATTGGACCTGGGCTTGGCGGATATAGACGGGGCGAGCGTGTTAAATCAACTGCGGGAAATAGACCCCGGGGTGCCGGTAGGTGTTTTAAGCGGGTACGCCTCGAGGCGGGAAGAGATGATAAAGCTGGGGGCGGATAGTTTTCGCATGAAACCGCTGAAAATAGAGGAGATCGAGAGATGGTTCGGGAAGATAGCCCGCGGAGAAAGGAAATAAACATGAAGGAGATAAGGGACGGTTTTCATGACGTGATAGCGAACTTGCACCGCTTGACTATTTCTTCAAGCGCGCTTCTAAAAATAGCCGAGAAACAGAAGTATAGAGAGTTGCACGAAAAAGAGCATATTGATAGGGCGCTGGAAGCCGTGGGTAAATCATGTGACCTGGCTAAAATAACGGCCGAAGAAGTCGAAAAACTAAGAGTCAAAGTATACGCGGTATTAAATGTCGAACGGGATAAGGGGGAATAATGTATAAGATCCTGATAGTGGATGACGACAGGGACGTCGTCGAAACGATAAAGGGTTATCTCGAGGCGGACGGTCATAACGTGTTCGGCGCGGATAACGGTCTGGCCGCGCTCGCGATCGTGGAAAAGGAAAAGCCCGAAATAATCTTTCTCGACATAAAGATGGAAGGCCTTGACGGGCTTGAGGTCCTGAAAAAAATCAAGGTTATCGATAGGAAGGCAAAAGTCATCATGGTGAGCGCGCTTCTGGATCTTGCGACCCGGACCAAAGCCCAGGAACTGGGATGCGACGCGTATATAAGAAAGCCTTTTGAAGTGGATGACGTGGATAGGGCTTTAGAGGCCAAGATAAATGAGCTGATATCCGATCCCCGGATACTGATAGTGGAGGATGAGATAGGCCAGATAGAGAACATCATAGGGTATTTGAAAGACAGGATATCGGCGGACTTTTCATACGCTTTGACCGGGGAAGAGGCTCTGGATATGATACGGAAAGAGCCGTGTAATATCATGATAGTGGATATAAGCCTGCCCGGGATGGACGGATTTAAGGTTATCAAAAAAGTGCATGAAATTAACCCGCACATAGATATCCTGATAACCACGGGATATACCTACAACGAGGTAGTGGACGAGGCCGTGGGTAACGGGGTGGTGGACATAATGTCGAAACCTCTTATCCTGCCAGTTTTGGAAAAGAAAATAATAAATTTTATACAAAAAAGAGGATTTAGATCTTCTTAGGGTTTTGATAGATGAGGAGCACGCCTCTCGACGGGGAATTATTCTTGAAGTAACTTGAGGCGTGGTTATCAAAGGTAAGGGTATCGCCTTTTTGCAGTTCGTATTCCCGGTCGCCGATGAAACACGAGACCGCGCCGTGCACGACATAAACGATCTCGACAGAGGTCCCTTCCGCGGTGGATTTTTTAGGCGAAGTTTTCCCTCCCGGCAAGATAGTCAGTTCCAGCATCCAAAAATCGAGATTGCTTGGCGTGACTATATCGAATTTGGCTTTTTCATTGAAAGTATAACCGCCCCGCCGCCCGCTTCTTTTTATTAGAGGCGAGTTCTCGAGGTTATCCCTGTCGACGCCTTCGTACAGTTCCCCGAGCGATATATTTAATGCGGTACATATTTGTTCGAGAGAGGAAAGCCGCACGTGTTCGTGTTTCCCGAGTTCGATGCGGCTCAGAGTCCAATATCCGAGGGCCTGTTTCCCATAGTGGAAAACGATCCGCCGACGGAGTTCCCGGAGGGATATTTTAGCGTTTATCCGGAGATTTCTGATCTTTTCATGTAATTTCATAGCATCTAAAATATACCTTATGTGTTACATAAAGTCAATGAATATTAGCTGTTATAGTCAATAAATACTAGCATTTAACAAAATCTTAGCTAAAAAATGCTTAAAATATAAACTATAAGCCTAAAGTTAGCTAAAATATTAAAATATCAATTGACAAATAGCTAATTTAGATGTATACTTTGTATGTAGAACAAAAAGCAAGCTAACTATAGGGGGTGTGCCATGAAGGTGTTAATAGAAGTTCAGAATAGCCCTATTAAGCGCTTTTTTGTGAAACTGCCTGATCAAAAGCTTATCGATGAGGTAAAAACGCATGTCAGCAGGGGCAGATATTCAAAAGCAATAAGGGCCGCTTTCGGGAAGGGTAAGATGATACGGGAAATATCTGAAAAAGATGTTTCCGGTATCGATGCCAAATTGATCCTGACCCAAAAATCCGCGCATTATGATCTTATGTAGGAGGTTAACCAGTTTACCAGTTAGCCGGTTTGCCAGTTGGATTATTAGCGTATAGCGCCTGCCTGCCGGCAGGCAGGGACAGCGTTTGGCGTATAGACTGTTTCACGGTGGGAAAATAAGATCACCCACCTGTTGGCCAGTTTGCCGGTTGGGACTAACGTGTCCGCGCCTGGTTTTTATCCACCGCAGGTGCGTCGGACACAAACCCGGCTATGTCGCTTCCGGCGTCCGTGGTGGGGGATATGCCAAAATTTTCAACCAGCACCTTGGTGATGTTCGGAGAAAGGAAAGCCGGTAAGGTCGGCCCCAGTTTTATATTCTTGAATCCCAAAAATAACAAGGCAATGAGGACAGCGACTGCTTTTTGTTCGTACCACGCGAGATCAAAGACGATGGGAAGTTCATTCACGTTTTTTACATCTACTATCTCTTTAAGTTTCAAAGCGACAATGGCCAGCGAGTAGGAATCGTTGCATTGCCCGGCGTCTATAATACGCGGTATCCCGTCTATATCGCCGAGTTTAAGTTTATTGTAACGGTATTTAGCGCAACCGGCGGTAAGTATTACGGTGTCAGGGGGCAGATGTTCCGCCACTTCGGTAAAATAACTCCTGCCGGATTGCCTGCCGTCGCAACCCGCCATTACGACGAATCGTTTGATGGCCCCGGTTTTGACCGCCGCAATTATTTTATCCGCCAGGGCGAATATCTGGGCGTGGGCGAATCCGCCCGTGATATATCCAGTTTCTATTTCTACCGGCGCCTCGCATTGTTTCGCGAGAGAGATGAGTTCGGAGAAATCCTTGTTTCTGCCGCCTTCACGGGCCGGGATATGTCTGACCCCCGGATAACCGGCGACGCCTGTGGTGAAAAGCCGGTACTTGTACGTATCTTTTACGGGGACAAGGCAGTTTGTGGTCATTAGTATAGGACCGTTGAAGGATTCAAACTCCTTATTTTGCTCCCACCAAGAATTCCCATAGTTGCCGGCAAAATGGCCGTATTTTTTAAAAGCGGGGTAGTAATTAGCCGGGAGCATCTCGCAATGAGTATAAATGTCTATGCCCGTGCCTTCCGTCTGCTTCAAAAGTTCCTCCATATCCTTTAGATCGTGTCCGGAGATAAGGATGCCGGGATTGTTCCTTACGCCGATATTGACCTTTGTTATTTCCGGATTGCCGTAGGTTGAGGTGTTAGCCTTATCGAGAAGGGCCATTGCCTTTATCGCGGTCTCACCGGTTCGCAATGTCAACGATACCAATTCATCTATGCCGAGGTCCAGCGTGACGGAAGCCAGGGCGCCGACAATGAAATCGTAAATAGACGCATCCGAGAATCCAAGCAGATAGGCATGTTCGGTGTACGCGGCGATGCCTTTAAGGCCGTAGATCACGAGTTCGCGGAGAGAACGGATGTCCTCATCTTTGGTGTTGAGCACGCTGACGGTTTTATCGAAGTCCCCAAGTTTGTTATCCTTGGGGCACCAGTCGGCCAAAGGATGGACGGCATAAGGAGATCCTCCTTCCGCTGCCGCGGACCTTATATCATTTCTTGTCTTCAGCGCCTCATCAATAAGAGAAAGGATAATTCTGTCGTCAAAATTCGCGTTGGTTATCGTAGTAAATAAAGCTCGCGTAATGAAGGGACCGTATTTTTTGCAGAGCTTGGCCTTATCCCGCGTTTTCTCAATGCAGATAGATATACTTTTAAGCAGGTGGATCAGGGTGTCTTGCAGGTTTGATGTGGTCGGCTTCTTGCCGCAAACACCAATCTTTGTGCAGGCGTTATTAGCCAGTGTTTCCTGACATTGGTAACAGAACATGTTCATGGTTTACCCCTTTAAATTTAGTGGTTAAAGCCGACTTAATAAGATACTATTTTAGTATCATATTAGGATTTGTCAAGTGTTATTATAAAAAGAGAAGCAAGAGCCGAGGAGTTCCGAAGGACGAAGGAACAGTCGAAAAGTCTAAAGGTCTAAAGGTCAGAAGGTCCCAGTATACTGCTCCCCGTTAAGCAAAAGACGTGAATTAGTATATAATAGCTTAACGGA
>CAZOMD010000099.1:0-4399 GCA_964580895.1 uncultured Planctomycetia bacterium
TTTCCGCGCAGGGGAAAATGAGCGTCCCCGCGAGAAGCATGGCGGGTTCGCTCTTGCCAAGCCGAAAAGTCGTAAATCTTTACCAATGACTGAACTGTTACAAAAAAATAGGGTAAGTTTTTCAACTTGTGTGGATTTAAAACGTACCGCGTAAATACCGGTCTATAGCCCTGGCCGCCTGTTTCCCCGCGCCCATCGCGGCTATTACCGTTGCCGCGCCGGTAACGATATCTCCGCCTGCGAAAATATCCCCAATATTAGTTCGTCCGGCCTCATCCGCTTCGATGTTACCCTTTCGTCCCAATTTAAGACCGTCGATGGTATTAAGAAGCAGCGGGTTCGGCCCGTTGCCTATGGCCACTATCACGGTATCCATCTCTATCTCAAATTCGGACCCTTCTATCGGGACCGGCCGCCTCCGGCCGCTGTCGTCCGGTTCTCCGAGTTTGTTCTTGAGACATACCAGTTTTATTACATCTCCCTTATCGTTACCGATTATCCTTATGGGAGTGGTAAGAAGATGGAACTCTATCCCTTCCTCTTTGGCATGGTGAATTTCGTCTATCCTCGCGGGCATCTCCTCTTCCGTGCGCCTATAGATTATATAGACCTTTTCCGCCCCCAGGCGTAGGGCCGACCTGGCCGAATCCATAGCCACATTACCCGCGCCTATCACCGCCACTTTTCTACCCACGTTTATAGGCGTATCGTATTCGGGAAACTTATACGCCTTCATCAGGTTGACCCTGGTAAGGAACTCGTTGGCCGAGTATACACCGTTGAGATTCTCGCCCTTGATACCCATGAATGAGGGCAATCCCGCGCCCGAAGCTATAAAAAAGGCTTCGAAACCATCTTCCCTCAGCTGCTGCACGGTCCTGGTCTTACCGACAATGTAGTTGTATTTTATTTCGACGCCCATTTTTTCTATGTTCTTCACTTCACGCATCACTATCTCTTTGGGCAGCCTGAACTCCGGTATCCCGTAAGTGAGGACCCCTCCGGGTTTATGGAGCGCCTCGAATATCGTGACCTTATACCCCATCTTCACAAGGTCCGAAGCACAAGTGAGCCCAGCCGGACCCGAACCTATCACGGCGACTTTTTTGGGAACGGTGGTCTTTTTCATTTCGACCCCTCCCGATCCGGCTTCTTTCTCCGCTTCTTTCTCGCGCTCCCAGTCAGCGGCGAAACGCTCGAGGCTCCCTATATTTATGGGTTTCCCGGACTTAAAAAGCACGCATTTCTTCTCGCATTGGTCCTCCTGGGGACAGACCCTGCCGCATACCGCCGGAAGTGTGTTGGTTCTTTTGATTATCGAGATAGCGTCATTGAAACGGCTCTCTTTTATCGCGAGTATAAAAGCCGGGATATCTATTTCCGCCGGGCATCCGAGCCTGCACGGGGCCTGCTTACACTTGAGGCACCTGGAAGCCTCTTTTACGGCTTCTTCCTCGCTATACCCGTAAGGCACTTCGTTAAAGTTTTTTATGCGTTCTTTTGGGTTCTGTTCCCGCATATATATTCTCCGTAAGATCCGTCTCTATTTTACTTTGCCCAGCCCTATCCTGCACTTCTGTCCGTAATGTTCGGCGGCGAGAGTTTCCTTTTCAAGGTATCGCCCCTGGCGTTTCGCGAGGTCCTCAAAATCCACAAGATGCCCGTCGAACTCCGGGCCGTCAACACACGTGAATTTCGTCTCATTGGAATATTGCACCCTGCACCCGCCGCACATGCCCGTCCCGTCGATCATGATAGAGTTAAGGGAAACCAGCGTCTTTACGGACTTCGTTTTTGTCAATTCCGACACCTTCTTCATCATAATGATCGGACCGATAGCGAACACCAGATCATACTTTTCCTGCTCCAATAATTCCCTTAAAACATCCGTCACAAATCCCTTGCGCCCGTAAGATCCGTCATCCGTGGTAACGTGGACCTTTTCGCAGAATTTCTTTATCTCGTCCTCGCAGATAACGAGGGCTTTCGTCCTGAACCCTATTATTACGGTAACATCGTTACCGGAGGCTTTCATCGCTTTGGCGATAGGATAAGCTTCCGCGGTCCCGACCCCTCCGCCGATACATATGACTTTGCCGATATCTTTCGTTTTAGTCGCGTGCCCCAAAGGACCGGCTATGTCGATCACCGAATCTCCTTCTTTCAAAGCGCAAAGTTTACGGGTGCTGACACCGACGGCTTGGCAAACCACCTTGATCGTGCCCTTCCCTCTATTAAAATCATATACGGTAAGGGGGAACCTTTCCCCTTCCTCGTCTATGCGGAAGATCACGAATTGACCGGGGTTCGCCGCCCTGGCGACATCCGCCGCTTCAAATTCAAGTAGCGTTATTTCGGGATTAAGCTGTTTTTTGTATATTACTTTATGCATTTTTACCTGTAAGTAACTTGAAAACAAAGGCGTTCTCCCGCATCTACCAGAGAGAACGCCTTTGTTCTTTATCCCGGATTTTGCCGGCACCTTTTTGTAACGCCCATTATAGTACAACTATCTGACAGTACACTATTTACAACTCTTAATATTTTCTATTGCGAAATCCGGGTTAAAAGAAATAGCACAAAATAACCGGATATATACTCGAAAAGAGATCCGCATAGCCCCCCATGGAGAGGGAAGAACGCGCCTTGAGGTTTATTTCGCCAGATACTCGGCGAGCGCCTGTTGCGTAATTTGTCCGGGTATCCCGTCTACCTTGAGGCTGTGATCGAACTGAAATTCTCTGATGGCCTTCTTTGACATCTTCCCGAGCTTGCCATCGATAGTTCCGGAATAATAACCCGCGTTCTTAAGCGCCGACTGAATATCCCTGTTGGACAATGATACCTTTTTATTAACGGCCGCCTTAGAACCGGAGATATCCGTCTTTTTTGATGACGCGGCTTGCGGGAACTGCCAGCTCTCTTCAACCTTGGCCGTACCGGTCTGCGTCTTTTCCATGACAGAAAGTCGCCTGTCGATTTCATCCACCCTATCAGTAAGCTTGTGATTATCGCTAAAAAGCGCGCACCCCGAGGTAAGCGCCGCCACGCAAACAATAATTAAAGAAACAACTATTCTCATCTTTGCCTCATTTCGTTTAATAGCTCCTTCATCAGTGCCCCGTCTTTTATCCGCACGTAGCTAATATTATATATATTCGGACGCTCTTTGAAAACAAAAAAAGTAAAACCCCGCGGCCTCACAGCCCCGCTTACCTTCGGCAGGTAACCCAGCAGGCGTAACTTCTCTTTCCCAGACACGCGCTAGTAAAACTTTAAACCAGCCTTTAAATAACACCGGCACGCCCTCAAGCCTTTTTATTTATTTTGCGCGATAAGCGCGGCGGCTATAAAATCCCTGAATAAAGGATGGCTCTTATCCGGTTTAGACCTGAATTCCGGGTGGAATTGGCAAGCTACGAACCACGGGTGATCTTTAAGTTCGATCAATTCGACGAGATCATCTTTGGGGTAGATCCCGGAAAAGACAAGACCTTTTTTGGCCATAACATTTCGATATTCATTATTGAATTCATATCGATGCCTATGACGTTCGTTTACCAAAACTTGCTGATACGCGTTAAACGCCTTTGTCCCTTCTTGAAGCTTGCACCGGTAAGCCCCAAGCCTCATTGTCCCGCCTTTATCTTTTACGTTCCTCTGTTCCTCAAGAAGACTTATGACCGGAAATTCCGTTTTTTTGTTGAACTCGGTGGAATTCGCGTCTTTAAGGCCGCAAACGTTCCTGGCGAATTCTATAACAGCGGTCTGCATGCCGAGACAGATACCAAAATAAGGTATGCCATTTTCGCGGGCGTATTTGATCGTCTTTATCTTTCCTTCTATTCCCCTATACCCGAATCCCCCCGGGACAAGCACTCCCGATATATCGCCCAGATCCTTATACACATCCTCTTCAAAGATCTTCCCGGAATCTATTTTCTTGATCACGACTTTAGCGTTATTCGCTATCCCGGCGTGTATAAGCGCCTCGTATATGGATTTGTACGCGTCCTGAAGGGTTATATATTTACCTACAACGGCTATTTTTACCTCATAGCGCGGCTCTTTGATGGTTTTCACTACCTTTCTCGCCCAATCTTTCAACCCGTCGTTTTGGGCCCCGCACTCGAGCCCAAGCTTCTCCATAATGATCTTATCCAGCTTTTGTTTGGCAAAAATAATGGGGATCTCGTAAACAGTATCGACATCCAGCGCCTGGATAACATTCTCCTGTCTCACATTACAGAACATAGCTATCTTAGATATAGAGTCATCGCTCAATGACTTTTCGGACCTGCATAAAAGAACATCGGCCTGTATCCCTATTTCCCTCAATTTCCCGACGCTATGCTGCGTAGGTTTGGTTTTCATTTCTTTTGCTGCTCCAAGATACGGA
>CAZOMD010000100.1:0-4218 GCA_964580895.1 uncultured Planctomycetia bacterium
CGCCACATATAGCGACACCCCGTATTCCAATTCGGAAATAAGTTCGTCTTGCGTCTTGCTCTCGCAGATATCTACGTTATTTTCGTTTTCCCTGGCCGTGATCTTTACGCTAACCCTATCACCTTTCAGATCCAACTCTTCCAATATATCGCTGGCGCCCATGATAAGCTTCGCCCCGTTCTGTATCAACCTATTGGTACCTTTGGACGTCCTCGCGTCCAGAGGGCCAGGCACGGCGAAAACGTCTCGTCCTTCGCCTAGCGCGAAATCGACAGTTATCATAGCCCCGCTTTTCTCCGCGGCTTCGATCACGACAACACCCTCCGAAAGACCGCTGATGATCCTGTTCCTTCTGGGAAAATTTTCGCGTAAGGGCGGCGTGAACGAAGGGTATTCCGTGATAACGGCACCTGCCAATAATATTTTATCAACGATATCCGACGCTTCGTGAGGATATATCTGTTCAAAACCGCTACCCATAACAGCTATCGTCCTCCCTCCGGCTTTGATCGCGCCTTTATGCGCGGCCATATCTATGCCTCTGGCCATACCGCTTATAACGGTCACGCCGTTTAACGCGAGTTCATACGCTGTCTTTTCGGCCATGCGCAACCCGTAGTGCGAACATCGCCTCGACCCCACAATAGCGACCGCGTTAGGATCAGCCGCCTCCAATGTGCCTTTGTAATATATTACCGCGGGCGGATCATATATTTCCCTGAGCAGTTTCGGATAAGCTTCGTCTTTCAAAGAAAGCGCCTTCACGTTATTTCTCGAGAGGTATTCTATTTCACGTAGATACCGGTCTGTTTCTTTCGCTTGCGTTATTTCGATAGCGACGGTTTTCCCGCATCCGGATATCTCGGCGATATGCGACGCCGGCATAGAAAAGATCTCCCCTAGATCCTGGACTTTGTCAAGGATCGAAAGGATCTTCCTTGGCCCTATCCCTTCGACAAGCGACAAAGCTATCATATCCTTACATACCTTATTCAAACCCCACCACCTTAATGAGCACATCACTTACGCGACCGAAGGAAGCGTAAGTGATAAGTGCGAATTAATCCTCCGTAGCTATTTAACATTGAGTAAAAGCGAAGGAGGATCACCCCTTTCCCTTAATGAGCCCCTCAGTTTGCTTCGCCCTTAGAAATCGCACAGCGATTTCAAGGACTTGAGTCCCGGAAATGCTTTGCATTTCTCGGGGTAAACTAGCGTGGGGCGAATTAATCTTTTCTATCCTTCAGGATATTGAGAAAAATATCAATTAATTCCGGATCGAATTTACGACCTCTTTCGCTTTCCATTATGGTAATCGCCACTTCTTTAGAAAAACCTTTCCGATAAGGCCTGTCGGCCGTCAAAGCCTCGTAAACATCGGCGATGCTGAGTATCCTTGCCTCCAGCGGGATATCGTTACCCTTCGTCTTCTTGGGATATCCTGTCCCGTCATAGTTCTCATGATGGCTCACCATTATCGGGATGATGTCGTGCAGAAAATATACGAGCTGGACGACTTCCGCGCCCCATGTCGGGTGATTTTTTATTTCCTCGAATTCCGCTTTAGTCAATTTATCCTTTTTTAAAAGGATCTTCTCGTCCACTACAAGTTTGCCCAGATCATGCAGAAGACATGCTATTCGTAGACGCTCGACCCTTTCTTCCCCCAGGTTCAACCTTTCCGCCAAAAGAACGGCGTAATCCATCACTTTCGCGGCATGTTCGGCCGTCGCGGGGTCGCTTACCCTGGTAGCCGCGAACAATGTCTCCACAACATCTTTATACGCGGTCTTAAGCCTTATGAAATCTCCGTGCACTTTTACGCCTATCCCGGGGGCATCTTCATTCTTCCTGCCTATGAACATGAATAGCGCTCTGTCATCGCTTATAAGCGTAAGTTCGGTCCAACTGACAAAGAACTTAGCCCCCCTAACGTCCATTACGGGAGAGTCAAACCTTCCCAATCCCCGCCTGAGCTTCATCGCGTCAAAGGCTTTTGTGACCGCTTCGCGGTTTTCATCGGGGATGATCACTTCGATCCACTGTTTCCCGATAATATCGTTGATTTTTAATCCAAAAAAACGCAGGTATTTGTTATTCGTGAATATAACCTTGCCGTTCTGCTCGGAAACCATAACGAAAGCATCCACGTTTTGTAATATTTTTTCGAACAAAAGCACCCAAAGGATGTTGTCTTTCTTCAATAAAGGTTTTTCCACTTTTCTGCTCTTTCCAAAGTTTTTTGCATGCCGATGGAGCCCACCTGGTCGGAATACTCAAGCGGCCCGAACCCATCCGAGCCCTAAAGGGCTCGGGGTTTAAGACCGCGGGGTATAAGGGAGCTCATCGCTCCACGCTCATCAAGTCCTTGATCTTACTTATTATGACATCCACATCAAAATCCGTAGTGTCGATATGATGATCGGCCCTTTCGTAATAAGACCGGCGCTTTTCCAAAAGTTCCCGTATACGCGTCTTTGGGTCTTTAACGTTAAGCAACGGCCTCAATCCATCACCCTTGGTACGTTCATGGATAACTTCCGGAGCTGTCCAGAGGCATATGATCACGCCATTACTCCCGAGATTCTTCATGTTTATCTCGTTAAGAACGACCCCTCCGCCGGTATCCACGACCTGGCCGCTTTTCGCGCTTATTTCCTTCACTGTTTTTTTTTCGAGTTCTCTAAAATATTCTTCGCCGTCCTGTTCGAAAATAGCCTTTATCTCCCGTCCCTCTCTCTTGACGATAACGTCGTCTATACTGACATATTTCATCCCCATTTCGCGGGCCAGTTCTTTGGCGATAGTAGTTTTACCAGTCCCCATAAATCCCACCAGTATTATGTTCTTCATCGGCCACTTTCAGCGCGTGTTATATAGTTATATCGCATAGAGCAAAGCGCATGGCGCATAGCGTTCAGAGTTAAAAAGCAAAAACCACAAGTTAAAAGTCAAAACTTTAGACAGGTCATCTTCTTATCGCCTTTTTAGTTTTAACTTTTGGTTTTGCCTTTTTACTTTTGACTTTTTCCTTTTCTTCGTCCTGCGTCTAACTTCTCGCTTCTTTCTCCAACCTCACATCTCCTTAACCTGTTTTAAATACCCCTCGTAATTCCTGCACGTCTCCGTTATGGAATCTCCGCCAAACTTTTCGAGAAAAGCCGATGCCAATTCCAGCGATACCACCGCTTCAGCGACCACTCCACAGGAAGCGACGGCGGCTACATCCGCTCTTTCTTTCGCCGCCAAACTTTCCTTCTTTGTACTAAGATCGATAGACCCGAGCGGCGTCCCGAGCGTAGCGATAGGTTTCATAAATCCACGTATAACTATCGGAAGAGAGTTAGTAACTCCGCCTTCCAGCCCCCCGGCATTATTAGAATTCCTCGTAAAGGCTCTTTTGCCGGCGTTGTAAAAAATGGGGTCATGCACTAAAGACCCTCTTTTAGACGCGTTCTCAACGCCACTACCGATAGATACCGCCTTGACCGCGGGTATAGACATAACTGCCTTTGCCAAGATACCGTCGAGCTTTTTATCCCACTGCGCGTAACTACCTAGCCCCGGGGGTACTCCAACGGTTATAGTTTCGAATATCCCGCCCAGAGTATCTCCCGCTTCCGCCGCCAGATCGATCTCTTTCCTCATAAGCTTTTCCGCTTCGGCATCTATACATCTTAGGTCGGACTTTTCGGCGAGCTTTTCTATCTCGTCAAAAGCAAGTTCTTTCGTTCCGGCCTCTACCCCGCCTATCCGGATAACATGGCTTAATGTCCTGATACCAAATATCTTCAACAGTAATTTTGCTATCGCTCCTGCGGCCACTCTCGACGCCGTTTCCCTGGCGCTCGCTCTTTCGAGAACATTTCGGGCATCATTGAACCCATACTTCTGCACGCCGGCGAGATCAGCATGCCCCGGACGGGGGCATTTAACCTCGGGGAGTTTATCGATACTCTGGTCCCTATTCGCGATAGTTATCGCGATAGGACTGCCTATGGTCATACCGCCTCTCTGCCCGGACAATATCTCGGCCTTATCCTGTTCTATCGACATCCTCTTTCCTCTTCCATAACCTACCATTCGCCTGGCAAGTTCTTTGTCGATAAAATCCATGTCCATCACAAGCCCTGCCGGAACACCTTCCAATATCACGGCCAAAGACTTCCCATGAGATTCCCCAGCGCTTATATACCGTAACATAATGGTCTCCTTAAT
>CAZOMD010000101.1:0-4175 GCA_964580895.1 uncultured Planctomycetia bacterium
CCATAAATCTGTCGCCAAAGGTTTCACCCCATACGCTTAGGTCCTTTTTACGGCTGATCTTCACATCCCATTTCTCGGAGTGATCATAAGCTTCGGGAACAAAGGCTTTTATCGCGAACAGTATTTCCCGCAAAGTCTCGTCCTTTTGGCCCGCGATGTATTTAGGCAATCTAGTTTTATCGACTTTCTGCCACACCGCGTCAATGATTGAAGATATCTCGCGGTTAACCCGTCTCTCGGGCATGCCCACATTGTTCCTTTTAAATACTTCCGCCCTTATCTTATTTTCGTCCTTTATTTTTTGTACGGGGTATTCCGTAAGATCGAATTCCTTATCGTCCAGCTTATTCCATTCCTCAAGTATCTCCTCGCTATAATCGATACCGCTTAGTTCCAGCCTATCGCTATCGGTAAAACGCGCTTGTAATGCAAGCGGGTCTTTGTCTGGTTCAAGGGTCTTGAGTACTTTAAAATATGGCTCACCTTTAAGTCCCTCAAAATATTTATTGATCTCATTCCTCAGCAAGTTCTCAGCCGCCTGCATCGTAAGGCCTGCTTCAACGCGCTTAACAGGTTCTACCTCAATAGCCGGCGCTTTTACGGGCTTTACTATCTCTACCCTCTGCGGTGTTTTCTTAACCATCTTCCTGGCGGCGTCCGCCGTGCCGGAAACGACCACGACCGATGCAATAAGGAAAAACGTCAAAAACGCCATGGCCCTCGGTAAAGCCCTCAACCGGCTAAAATCGGGCACGCTTTCTTCCAGAGACATCCGCGCTCGGGCAAAAAGACCGTTTACCATCCCGGGATAGCGCACGGTAAGCGCCGCTATACCTATAATAGCGCTTAGCCCGACCACGACCGGAAGAACACGCGAAATATCCGCGCCGCCCATAAAAAATACGCCAGCGAGGAAGCTGATTAAAGGAAGGGCCGTCATTACCATAAATATCGTAGCGCCTTTCTCCCCCTCCGGAAGTCGCATTATTTTTTTGGTGCTTTTGCGCGACGTAACTTTCGCCATTATTAAGTTAAGGTCGAAGCCGTTTTCCTGAATATCGTAATTCGCTTGCATAACGAATTTGCCGACTTTTTTTAGTTTATCTATATCCCTTAGGTACATCTTATTTTTATATAACTCATAACCTTCCTTGTCGATCTCCATAAGAACATGCTCGATCTTTGCCGCGTCATAATACTTGGAAAGCTGGCGGATAAACGATTCTAATCTATCGATGGACGGCTTATGCGCTGTATAAGCCGCGAAATATTCTTCCCGTCCTTTCATTCCTATTTTTAACAAGAAATCAAAAAATTTCGGATATCTCTGCCCTATGAACCTAAAAAGCCCCGCGCTGATCTTACCTTCGGTGGTTATTTCGTCGCTTATCCTTGCCATCCCGGGAAACTCCATTTCACCTTTCGCTACCTGCTGCCGCACCTCATCAGGCGTCATGCCGCCCAGATGGAACTGCCGGTCGTATGTTTCGATAACCTTATTGAACTCTCTGATCTTGTCTCCCACGTTCTCGGGACTTTCAGAGATATCAATAAGTTTACTGGTCTTTTCCATATGACATCTTTGCAACCGCGTCAGGACAGCCACCATATCCGCCGTTATCACACCTATATCACCCATGATAAGTTCTATCCTGCGGATGTGATGGCTCAAGGTGTACATGATAGTCCTGTCCTTATGCCATATCTCCCTCATAAAAGCGTACATTTCCACGTTGTTCAATGATTCATCGTCATTGGTCAAGGCAAGCAGTACCGATCCTTTTTTCGACGTAGGGTTGAGATTTAAAATTAGTTTATTATCGGTGAATTTCTGGGTTCTTATATCGAAGGGTTTATGCGAAATAAGCTCCTGCATGGTAACTATACCGGCGTCTATCTTGCCCAAAGAAGCGCGCAATATCTCTTTGAGCTGTTTTATTTTTTCTTCATCCCGATAATCTTCATCTTTCAGCCCTTTTAGAAAATCATCGAATTCCACCGGGAATAGATTATCAAATGTATTCCCCAGCGAGAACAGGGTCACATCGACCACTTCTTTTTTCTGATATTCTTCAACACGTTTTATGAAGTTTGCTATAGCTATTACAAGCCCTGTATGATTCTGCCAGTCTTTCGGTATTTGCAGGTCCCATTTTTTCATGCGGCTGTTAGGTATTATCCTTTTCGTGAGGCCCTGGATCGTCAATTTCTTCCCATCAAGGATCCTGATGACATCTTTTACCATCTTATCGTCAGCGTTGAGCTTATTTATCGTATCCTTGAATATCCCCTCATCTATTTCTTCGCCTTTGCCTGATATCTCCGCCATACCAAAAAGCGCGAAAGATGCCGCCGACGATACGGCCGGTATCCGTAATACATCCACCTTCTGCGATAAATCCGAAAGCAGGGTTCCTATATTATCCGCGATAGGCGACAAAACCGAGCTCAAGAGACCGAAAATATCGTATCCGGCGAGCCGTGCCGCCAAGACTACGGCCGCGACAAGAACCGCCGGGTGGGTCAAAAGTTCCGGGCCTTTCTTTTCCTTTTCAGGGGCCGGGGTCACCGCCGGAGGAGTTACGGGCTTCTCTGATAAAAATTTTGCGAGATCCTCGTTTAATCCCTTAGTCCTCGCCAAGAAACCGTTCAATATCCCCAGGACCTTTTCGCTCTTTTCGTCGGGAGACGCTATTTTTTCTTCAAAAATTTTTAAAAATTCCACACCATTAGAACGGATTATGGCCGCGAGAGCGTCATATGACGTTTTAAACACTTCTAATCCCGCGGGCGCCATCCTTCCTCTATTATCTAAGGCTTCCGCCACACCCGCGCGCCACCTCTCGCCAAACTCAGTTATTTCCTTAAGGAGAGGGCGCGCCTCGCTCCAAACACGATCCAGCGCCTCCTTTTCGTTTCCCGATAATTCCGCGCCTTTGGCGATGTCGCTTTTTAAATCAAAAGTATAAGCCCCCTCAATCGGAGAATATCTGTCCTTTATGCCTCTCCCCAGTTTTACCATTTCATCCAGTTTCGCGACCTTACCGTCAATTTCGCCTATTACCACGGTTATACCTTCAAGGCTTTTCTGCGCTTTCTCTATTTCACCAGCATCCAACATCATCCGAACAAGCTCCATACGGCCTAAAAGCGCCGTAAAACTACCATTAAATTCATGCTGATACGTGCCGATGAAAGTATCCAGTACCGCCGTCTTTTCTCTATATACCGCTAGCTCTTCCTCATATTGATCAAGAGTTTTTCCGTATTCTTCCGCGGTAGCTTTAAGCGCCTCGATCCTCTCGGCGGTGTTAAGCTTCTTTGTCGGATCTTTAGTTATGCCGTTACAAATACGCAGGACCTCATCGCAATGCTTCCCGAAAATTTTCTCCAATTCGATAAGTTGTTCTCGCTTCGCCGCGGCTTGAACATCATCAAGTTTTATTAATCCGCCGATTATGGCGACAACTCTCTCGGCAAGTTCTTTTTCTCTGCCGCTAAATTCTCTTACGGTTTCATAAACCTCCTCCGGCAGTATTTCACCGCCGGGGCCTTTATGATCCAGGGCCATTATCCCGGAATTATCAAAAAATACGGGATCGTACTCCCCCGCTTCATTTTTTGATACAAGTTTCAGTAACCCGCTCGTGGCCTTTTCTACGGATGCTTTTGTCCTGTCAAAAACATCATTACTTCCCTTCCGCCCCTCAGCCACGTTGATAGCTACCGCTATCAAACCGCCGACCCTATTCCTCAAATAGTGGTTCCAATTCGCGTTGAAAATATCTATCGCGCGGGCTTTAAGTTCTTCTTCCCCCGGAGCGGGTTTTATCTTTTCCTGGAGTTTCTCGACCAGCTTTGTCAGCGCCGTTTGGATGCCCTCGTCGCCTTCCAGGTTCTCGGGGATAGTCACGCCCCTCGCCCTTAGTTTCGATATGACGTCGTCCTCGGTCACCGTCTCTTCCCCAGCGAAACGCGCCGCGAGATCATCTATAACGACGTTATCCTCCAGTGTATTAAGAAACGTCTCGGGGGCGAACTCGGTATCGATCCGCGTTTTTAGCGCCTCGACGGTTTCCTCAAGTTTTTCAACCCTTGTGGCCAGGGAGGCTTCGGCCGACATCTTTTCGCGCGCCTCTTTTTCCCACATACTGGTAACAGGCACGGGATAAAAA
>CAZOMD010000102.1:0-4003 GCA_964580895.1 uncultured Planctomycetia bacterium
AGATGCCTGATATAGACAATTTCCCGGTCACGCGCGCCAAAACCGCTAAACTCAAAAATAACGCGGGTTCGGCGAATACGGCAAACTGGACTTCCCTGCTGGCTCCCATGCCCTCGAAACTTGATCCGGTATCCAGCGCCGCAAGTACAGTAAAAAACCGCGCGAGAGCGAATAAGTAAATAAATAAAATAACATCCCCGTTAAACGAGAATACGGGCGCCATCCCCGCGAAAGGGACCAACGCCGCCGCCAATAAGATAGCGCTTAAATTAACGATCGGCCCCGCGATGAAGAGCCATGTCGTAGTACGGCTATATACCGCGTCCTTCCGCGATAACTTTATCAGGTCATGATACAGCTGGAATAACGGGCTCCCTTTCCGGCCGGCAAAAAAAGCTTTCGTCCGGTTCACGACCCCCAGCAGAAAAGGTGCCAGTATCAAAACCAATAAAAAATGCGCTATGCCTGATATATTCATCTTATATCTTCCATATAAGTAATGCTAATAAGGCGATCATCATGTAAAAAATGTAAAGCTGCAAACGTCCGTGCTGGAACCAAGTAAATCCGGCCGCTAGACGGCGTATAAAATAAAATAACGACTGGTAAACCGCGCCATGGAACATGTCCGGCGTTTCCGTCTTGAATGACAAACCCCGCGGGAAATACCCGCCTGGTCCCGGATAATGTTTTATTGTCCTTAAGATCGAGTTAAAAAAATCCGTCAATGGCTGTGCGAACGACGACGACGTGTATTGCATCCGGGCGGTAGGCCGCGCGTACCCGCAATCCCAGGTTTGGACCTTCTCCACTTTTCTTCCTTTAAGCAATACCCGTCTCAACGCTATAAATGATAAAACGAATATCAAAAAACACAACGACATCATCACGACGCGCGCCAATAAGCTGCCTGCTTCGAATATGTTCATTTTGATCATGGCCGGAGACAGTCCCGTGATATCTACCAGGACATTATCGAACCATATTAGGATAAGCGGGGCCGTCAACCCGATAATAACGCAGGAACCGGCAAGGATGGCCATGGCGAATCTCATAAGTATCCCGGCTTCATGCGTGTTTTGGCAACTTGAACTCCTCGCCTCTCCCAAAAAAACTACCCCGAACACTTTAGTAAAACACGCCGCCGCGAGACCCCCGATCAAGACCAGGGCCGCGATAACCGCTAAAGAGGCAAAAGTCACCGCCCGAGGACCGCCTATATTCTCGAAAGAGGCGATATAGATCAAAAATTCGCTCATGAACCCGTTCAGGGGAGGCAACCCGCAAATGGCGGCCGCTCCGATAAGGGAACAAAATCCTGTGACCGGCATCTTTTTAATCAAGCCCCCCAATTCGTCTATTTCTCTTGTTCCGGTCCCATGTAAAACGGCGCCGGCGCTTAAAAAGAGCAGCCCTTTAAAGAACGCGTGATTAACAACATGTAATAATGCCGCGGCGAAACCAAAAACGGCCAGGACAGGGTTTCCCACACTCCTGCCTAATACTCCGACCCCGATACCAATGGCTATAATGCCTATATTTTCGATACTGGAATAAGCGAGAAACCGCTTAATATCGCGCTGCGCCAGAGCGAACAATATCCCTAGTATCCCCGAAACTATCCCTATCGCGATCAGTAGCCATCCCCACCAGAAAGAAGGCGTCTCTAAAACGGTTAAAACCCTCACGATACCATAGATCCCGGTCTTGATCATCACCCCCGACATAACCGCCGAAACATGGCTCGGCGCCGCGGGATGCGCTTCAGGCAGCCAAATATGCATCGGCATAAACCCCGCCTTTGTCCCAAAACCAACGACCGCGAGAAGAAAAATAACCGACGGCGTAATGCCGGAGGCGGCCACTTTCATGCGGTCAAAGTCGAACGATCCGGCGTTATTTCCCAACACGATAAACATGACCAACAAAAACAGCGTCCCTAAATGTGTCGCGACAAGATAAATTAGGCCGGCCTTCCGGACCTCTTTTTTCTCCCCCTCAAACATGACCAGAAAAAAAGAACTTACCGACATTATCTCCCATGCCGACAAAAAGAGGATCGCGTTACGGGCGATGACCACAAAAACCATACTGGCGATAAGGAGATTGAAAAAGAACCAAACGCTTCCTATGTTCTTTTTCCCGAAATAATGGGCCAAATATTCTTTTCCATATAAGGCAGAAACAGCGGATAGAATAAATATCGGGAACAAAAATAAAGCTCCGAGAGCGTCGATGGAGATAGAGAAAGAACCGTGGGGTATGAACCAGGACAAGCCCAGCGATATAGGGCCCGCGTTCCTAAAGACATGGAAAAGCGGGACCAAGCCGCCTACGCATGCCGCTACGGCGCCGGCAGCGCCGATATGATTAGCAAGCCTATCGGACTTATTTAAGCACAACGCGGTCAAACCGCTTAATATCAACAGACCCGTTGAATAGAGAATAATGATCATATGCTTCTCTAATTTATTAGTTTAATGGTTCAATAGTTCAAAAGCATAACGCACCGGTTAAAACTCAGAAGTAAAAACGAAAAAGTAAAAACTACAAGTTAAAAGGTAGAAATGCTAAATCCGAATATCTAAATACGAAGTTCCTGCCTGCCGGCAGGCAGGCGAAACAAACCCTAAACTCCAATGTTCAAATGTCCCAAACTAATGGCTATTTCGGTCATCTGTTTTTGGTCATTTGAACATTATTTCGAGTTTCGAATTTCGGATTTTATCATTGCACCTTGGTTATTCTTTGGTCATTGTTTCTTGATTATTGGTTTTTCCCTTAACTTTTGCCCTTTAACTTGTAATTTTGCCTTTTTACTTTTAACTTTTACTTTCTTCGTCCAACATCCCACGTCCTACGGAACGAACCGGCTAACCGGCGACCCCTGCCCGCCCAAGACTTTGTTCCGCCCGATCGATCTCTCTTAAGATTATTTCCCTGGACTCCTGTCTTACGATAACGTCCTTCACTCCTTTATCGCTCAGAACGAACGCTATCCGCGAAAGCATCTTAAGGTGGCTTCTGACCGTCGGGCTTATCAGGGTAAATAAACAACTAACGGGTTTACCGTCTATCGCGCCGAAATCAACCGGATTTTCCGAAAAACAGATAGAAACTATAACATTAGGGATGTGGGTAACTATGGGATACCTCGCGTGCGGGATCGCTATGCCGTCGCCCAGACCGGTCGAGCCCAATTCTTCTCTAAAGAACATCGCGCTCAAAAGACTTGCTTTGTTGACATCATCGGGTAATCCCAAGAGCTCCACCGCGGAACGCAGCAACGCTTTCTTATCCTTCCCCTCAACCCGATAATGGATCCCTCCCTTTCTGAGCGTTTCCGCCAGCGGGAGCACCGTGATATCATTTTCGGTGTCGTCGTGAAGGATCTTTTGCGAAACGTTTATTTTTTGCGCCGTCGCCCACTCTAATATTTCCACCCTGTTAAAACGATATTGATCATGGATCCTATAAACCGGGATACTTTGTTGTTTTATCCAGCGGTAGATAGTCCGTTCGGAAACATTCAAAAGCTTAGACAGATCTTTTACCCCTAATTGCATCTTCGCTCCTTAATGAGCACATGATTTACGAACACGCCAGTGTGAGTAAATCATAAGTGCGAATTAACTCCCTGCCTGTTTGCCGGGCCTAACCCTAGCGGAAGTTTACTCCACTCGCTCCACCCGGCCGGAATGATACCATAATGACCATACGATCAAAAATATGAAAAACATATGACATATTATGACACGCCGCTAGCGTTGTCAATCGGTATCGCTAAGAATAGGACATCTTTAACAACATCTAGAGCATGGGCTCCGCTATAGCTAAAAAAAATGTAAATGTTTAGCGGGTGTCTATAGCAATACGCGCAATGGGTCAGCTATCCGCAGAACAAATTGTATCGATAGATAGACCGTTACATCGTAAGCTGTCGTGGGTATTCTTCCAGGGACGTAAAATTTTTTCCCGCGAAAAATTTTCCTCTACACTCGCC
>CAZOMD010000103.1:0-3991 GCA_964580895.1 uncultured Planctomycetia bacterium
ACGCTATATGCGATAACGTAACGCGTCCAGATCTCTGGTTACTGGTTTCTGACTTCTCCGTTGTGCCAGAGAACTAGCGAACCGGCAAGTCCCACGTTCTACAGAATCAACAAACCTACCACACACTAATGTACGCGGCTCTCCGGTACGGGTTAAGATCCTTCGGGGCGGTCAGATAGATTGACGGGAGGGCAAATCTTTAAAGACATCGCCGTAAAGTTTCTTGGCACAATCGGGACATAGCCCATGCGTAAAGTCCACGTCAGCTTTTTTGGATATATATTCCTCGAGGGGTATCCATGAGTTTGGATCGCGCCTATTCGCGTGTTCTATCGGCATCTTTTTGCAATTCGAACATATCGGGAGCAGGCCTTCAAGTCTTTTTATGTGATGCGCGAGAAAGTATTCCCGGCGCATATAATATTCCACGGAATAACATCCTATCATCCCTATGAAATTGGCAATTATCACAAAGGTACTGTCATTGAAGAATATCTCGGGAGTAATATCAGAGAAGAACGCGACACCTATCAAGTACCAAGCGACTATTACCGTGCCGCCGATAACAGCCGTCAGGAACCGTATCCTAAGCATCGTATAAGTGAATATCAGGGTAAGGATTATCCCCATACTGAACCTGAAGATCGCCGGATGGGGAACAACTATCATCATAAAAGTAACCAGCACCCCCACCATTGTTACTAAAAAACACATAAAATCATTAAGATATTTTCTCATCCCGGGGATAAAAGATAGCGGCACAAAACTAAGAATAGGCGGGATCATAATACCTCTCAGAATCCACAATACATATTTGTATTCGGGGAATAACACCGCGTCTACAATATCAAAAATATTATAGGTTAAACAGCCAAGAACCGCCGCGAACCTCATCTGCAGCAATATTTTATGCAAAGATTCCTCGCGGAATTTCTCTTCTTCTTTCTTATCGGAAAACCATAGAGTAAAAGGGTTTAACCCAATTTCGCGCGATCCAGCGAATATATTCAATTTTAGTTTCATAATGTCTCTATTTTTCTTTAGCCATAATCAGAGAAGCAAAATATCCGGCTTTTTTATAATTATCTCTTCCCTCTTAAAGGATAGTATATATTATGTTTTTAGCGAAATCGGCATTTTTTACCGGATTTTTCCTTCCTAACAATAGGTTTATCACCTATCATAAATACAATATTCCATTTTTCTTTGAACATCTTCCATCTCTTGCTTCTATATTCGTATCTCCCCCTGCCTTCTTCGGTTTCCAGCATCTTTTTAAGTTTCTCACCTTGGGGAATAGAATATTTGCGCCTAAGCGTAGCGTATTCTTTTTTGAACTTGGGATTATTCATTAACATGGGGAGTATTATAACATGAACCGTCAGTAGCTGGAATTGTTAGTTGGAATCGCCAGGGATTGGGGGGATGGAGCAAGAAGTAGAGATTCAAGGAGTTCCATGGGACATAGGACATTCGCAAGCTAACGCCTGCTCGGACGTTGGACGTAGTAAAGTGATCGGTTTAACGGTTCTAAAAGTCGAAAGTCCGAAGCGGACATTTTGACCTTCGACCTTTTGACTTTTTGACTGAACGCTATGCTCGATGCAATATCGTCTTTGAACCATTAAACTGTTGGACCGATCACGCGGATTCTATTTCCATATCGTCCAATGTTTCGATTTCCGCAGAAGCATCATCTTCGTTATCCGAAACATCTTCTCCCAGACTCTGCAATAACTCCATTTCCTCCAACACGGTGTCAAGTTCGGTCTCATTGTCAAGCTGAGCTACCACGATACTATCGGAAAATTCTATTTCATCGGATAACCATTCCGTATCGTCGATCGGAAAAACTTCATCCGTGTTTTCCCCCAATTGATCGAGCACGGCGATATCAGCTCCTACCCCGTTAAATATTCCGGCATCATTGGATCTCACGACATTAAGAACGAACACTAGTGAAGCGATCGTAACGGCCGCCGGGATAAGCCTCCCAGGCGCGAGAACCCATTTAAAAGCTTCGCCCGTCCCGCTAAGCATATCCGATAACATCTGAATAATAGACGGCTTAAGAACTCCCGCGGCTTTGATCTTTTCTTTTACCCGGCTCGTATAATTACTTAAGATCTCGGAAGGTATGGCCTTTAACTTATGCTTTTTCACGGCGCAAAGTACATCTTTGATCCCTTGAACGGCCGATGAACATCCTCTGCATGACAAAAGATGTTCCTCTACAACTTTTTTCTTTACCGCATCCAGCTCATTATAACAATAATCCGTTAGGACATTTTTCTTCATCCCGCAGTTTTTCATCTTTTCCCCTCCATGTATTTTATATCACGTATTTTTTCAACTTACGTTGCAGGTTTACCGTAGCCTTAAAGAGATTAGCTTTGACCGTGCCCAACGCGGTCCCGGTTATTTCCGCGATCTCCTCGATCGCCGAACCGTGTATGTTCTTTAGTACGAAGACCGCCTTCTGCTTATCCGGCAAAGAGTTTATGGCGTCCGTCAACTTCTCTCCTAATTCGCTGTTCATTAAAGCTCGTTTGGGATCAGGAAAAGATGACGCCACGTTTTCAAAGATATCAGCGCTTCTGTCCTGCTCTCGATCCTCTATCCGTCTGTGAAAAAGCATTTTATCATATTTTTTCTTCCGACGCCTCAAAAAATCCAGGCATATATTCACTAATATCCTGTAATACCACGTGTAGAACCTGGATCTGGCCTTGAACCTATCGATCATCTTGAAAGCCTTTATGAAAGCTTCCTGCGAAAGATCTTTCGCGTCTTCAAAATTGGAACAATACGAGTATGCGATACTTATGGCCTTCTCTTTATATTCATCGACCAACTCGCAGAACGCGTCGCTATCCCCCGCCTTCACCAACTCTATTATCTTTAATTCATCATTTTCAGTCATTTAAAGAGCGCCCCTTCAGGGTGAAGCCCCACGGGTTTATAACCCGTGGGGCAGGGTCTTCCATACAACCTTGGGTACGATAGATATGGAGCAAAACGTCTTAGCGTCTTTTCCCTCTTCCGCCAGCAGGTCTTGCGCCGCCTGAAGGTCTCCCCGCGACACCTCTATTCGCGCCAAACGCGCCTTGTCTTCCCGCGGCCGGTTGTTTCACTCCCATAGCTCTCGTCGCCCCTTGAGCCCGGGCTCCCGCGTTATACCCCGGCTTTATCTGTCCCGGCTGACGCCCTGGCACATTTTTTACCGCTCCGGCAGGTCTGCCAAACGCGCGACCATTTTGGCCGGATCCGTCTCCGAGACCTTTTTTCACTCCTTCATGTCTATCCAGGACATCTTCCCGGTGATCCCAACGGTTCTCTTTTTTATCCCACTTATCCTCACGACGGTCTTGTATATCCTCTAAATGGTCACGCCGACCGCCATCATGCTGCCTGTCATAAATATCTTCCCGTCTGTCCCTTATATCCTCCTGCCGGTCGCGGACATCCTCGCGCCTGTCACGGACGTCTTCTCTTCGATCCGGCGATCCGGGAGGAGGCAATCTGTGTCCTTCTGCCTGCATGTCATAAAAATCCTCGCGCCTGTCCCGAACGTCTTCGCGTTTATCTGCCTGATCCTCTTTTCTGTCCCATTTGTCTTCCTGCTTATCCCTTTTATCTTCCGCCTTGTCCCATTTATCTTCCGCCTTATCGGTACGGATGTCTTTTTTAAGATCCTGTATCTCGCCCGTTAACGCTTCCGCCGCCGCGGTATCTCCGGCGGCAATCGCGGCTTCACGTTGCGCCTGAAGATCGACCATAGCGTCGTGTTTTACCGCATTGTCCGCTCGGTCCGCGATATCTTCCTGACGGTCGCGCACATCCTCCGCCCGGTCAAAATAGTCTTCATTCCTGTCCCGCACGTCTTCTTGCCGGTCGCGAACGTCTTCACGCCTGTCACGGACGTCTTCTCTTTGGTCCGGCGATCCGGGAGGAGGCAATCTGTGTCCTTCTGCCTGCATGTCATAAAAAT
>CAZOMD010000104.1:0-3831 GCA_964580895.1 uncultured Planctomycetia bacterium
CAAACTGGCGAACCGGTTAACTGGCCAACTGGCTAACCGTTCTTCGTCCCACGTTCTACGTCCTCCGGAACGACCGGCAAACCGGTCAACCAGCAAACCTCTAACTTCTGATTTCTTGCCTCTTGCTTCTGACCTCTAACTTCTTAACTATTTAACCATTAAACCATTTAACTATTAAACCAACTTACGCTTTGCTTAGAAGGTCTTTGATTATATCGTTTATCTCCTGCTGCTCTTTATATTCGAACGCGGCCGCGTTCGGAACTATCTTGATCACAAAAAGCTTCTCGCTGCCGAAAAGTTTGATGTAATCCTCGGTGTCCGCCCCCGGGACGCTTACGTTCGGTATCATAGCGTAAGTCTCTTTGAGCTTCTCGTCGCTCCAGCCCAAATATTTCCCGAACGTGAAAAGCATGATCTCGACTAGCGGCATATAATCCTTTTCCGAGAGTTTACTGTCGTCAACGACAGCTACCGTCGCGCCCGACTTTTCGAGGTCCGTAAAAAGCGGCTCCGCCGAGATATTGGCGATGACTATCATGTTCTCTTTCTTCACGCTTCGCACGTTCTTTAGCCTCTCGCTTAGCTCCACGCCCTTTCCTTGCAGCACTATAAGATTGCCTAAAAGCCTCTTAAGATCATCGTTATTATCGCTGACCGCCGTTACCACCTTGACAAGTTCGTTGATCATCGACTCCACGCGCCCCTGGCCGAGTTCCGTATCTACCGCGAGAAGGACCTTCTCATCTTTCCTGAGCGCGACGGACGCCGCGTTCACAAGGTTATTTATCACCGTTTCGGCGTTCTCCGTTATGGCTTTTTTGGTAATAGTCTCTCCCTTATCGTAACGTGTCTTGAACCTGTCCTCCGTAGCTATAGTATCCGCCTTGACCGGCTCTTCCTTTAAAAGCGCTTTTATGACAGGCATGTTTTTAATGCCTTTGACAAGCGCGGTAAGGAGCGCCCCGCCGGCCGTGGAGCGTATTATCCTGTCGCTGAGTTTGCCCTCCGCCGTATCTTTCCCGAACATGTCGAGCGCTTTATTCATATCTCCGCCCGCCGCGAACACGATAACTCCTCTTTCGGCGGCTGAATTTGAATAGTTTACCAAGGTTCTAGTCCCGGTTTCCGATCCCCAAGACTGGTCAAACGCGCCCGTACCGCCGTTAATTATAAGACCGTCGCCGGGATTAAGGGATTTTATCATCATCGAAAGTTCATACGCGGTACGCGGCCCTATATCTATAAATTGCATATATCTATCTCCGCCGGCGGAGATAACATCCCCCGGTATAACCACTTTAACCCCGGACACCTTAATCTCTTCTATAGCCTTTTTAACAACTTCCATCTCTTTTTCGTCCGGCATGAGCGACTTGCCTACATCCCAGCCTTTTTCGAACGCAAGATAGGGATACGCAAGAGCCCCCGTTATCCATATCTCGCCTCCGGAGGATTTCACTTTTTCGCTAAGCGCCGCTATATTCTTGTATTTATCGAACTTCTTCCCGCCGAATACCGCGACCAGTTTACCCGTCACTTTGCTCTCGAAGTCGGCGAGCTTTTCTATCTCTTCCTGCACTGATATACCCGCGGCGCGTTTATTTTCAGGGAAGATCTTCACCATTTCCATGGAAGCTTCCTTCGGGCGATGGGACTTATCGAACGCTTCGTTGATATACGCCTTAGCCGAAGTCAACTTCATGAGTTCTAAAGCGAACTCTTTTCTCGCGCCTTCATCCTTGCTTTTTTCTCCGGGGTAAAAACGTATGTTTTCGAAAAGGAACATTATCTTCTTACCTTCATACGCTTCGTTCTTCTTAGCCCGCTCGATAACCGTCTTCGCCTCGGCAAGATCATACGGCAATGTGACAAGCACCGCGTTATCTATCCCTTCTTCAGCGAATATCTCTTCCGCTCTTTTGGCCACCGGCACGAGCGAATATTCCGCCTCAAACCCTTTACCTTTCGGCCGGCCGAGATGTGTCGCGAGAAATAGATACCGCGTCGGAAGGTTTTCCAGCGCCGCCTTTATGGAAGACATGGACTGTTTTATCCTCTTATCGTTAACAACCACGCCGTTTTCAACGGAAACATTCCAATCAATAGCCATGAACGTCGATGACTCCGGCGTTATTGTCGCGTCGCTTTTAATCTCTTCCGCGAGGTCCTGTATGCCGCGGACTTGCGCTACTTGTGCCTTTTGTTCCGCCGCCTTCTCGCGTTCTCTGGCGTCGATAGCAGCCTGGCGGTCTTCTTTAACCGCGCGGATAGCCTGCTTGTGGTCGCCAGACTTGAGAAACTGGGCGTTAACCCCGGAAGCGACTTCGGCAATGGAAACCTCGTTCTCCTCCGGTTCCGCCTCTTTCGAACGGTGCGACACGTCGATCGCTATACCGTACTGTCTGGCTAGCGCGATAACTTCAAGAGTTCCCAGATAGCCCGCTCCGATCTCATTACCCGTCGTCAGAAAACCGTTCTGGTTAAGTTTTATAAGGATACCTATCTTTTTCGTAACTTTTCCGTCCTTTATGAACCCGCGCTCTTTAAGCATCTCGATGAACTTCAAGAGACTCTCGCCCTGCGTCACTAAGAGATCATCTCCTATAATAGTGACTTTATCGCCGACCCTGTCGATAAGGTCCATCCACCCGTCCCAATCGTCCTCGCCCTTACCGTCTTCAATAGAGATTATCGGGAACTTCTCCACCCAATCCGCAAAAATGTCGGTGAGTTCCCTGGATGTTATCTCTCTCGCTTCATATTCGTAAATATCCGGACGAGCTTCAGCTCCAGTAACGCCTCGCCTCTTATCCAGCACCATCTCGGAAGTCGCAGGGTCAAGCGCGATACCCACAGTCCCTATCTCTCCAGACGCCGACGGAGTATAACCGGCGTTCTTTATCGCGGCGACAATAGCGTGCAGAACGAACTCATGCACGCCGACACCCTCATCACGAAGTTTCACAATATCAAGATTCTCGAAGGTATATTCCTCAGCTTCACTGTATATCTTGGCAAGTTTATCGAATGTAAGATCCTCTATCTTATACCCGCCTTCCTTACCGCGAAGCGGACCTACGCCTTTATCATTAGGATTAGCGCTTAGACCCAGACCAATGTATATCCTGCCTAACTCATCATCGACCTCGTCGGCCATCCTGTTGTCGTCTTTAGTCGTCGCGCCGTACGGCACTATCATGAACTCCTGCATATCCAGGCTGTTCTCGGCATGCTCCCCGCCGTTCGTTATGTTGTACTGTATTTTTGTCGGCGGGATGCCCTTTACCCCGGTTATCTCGCGTATAAGTTCATATGGCTCGAGCCCCCTCTGGTTAGCGACCGCCCACGCAACCGCCATCTGGTAACCGAGCGTCGCCTGAGCGCCTAATGTATCTTTACCCATATCCAGCATAACACTCGCTATTTCAACCAGCTGATCGCCACGAAGACCTCTTGCCGTAATTTCAGCGTGTATCTTTTCAACGTTAGCGATCGCTTCGGCGATAGTATCGACCGTCTTAGCTTCACGCTTTCCGCTTGAAGTCCCCGCCGGTACGACAAAATGCCCTTTGGCTCCGCCTGCAAGCGTTATATCCACACGAAGTGCTTCTTTTCCGCCGGTAGTTGTCTTCGTCGCTTTAATCTCGGCTATATTAAAGTTCGCGGGATTCCCTACCCGTTTAGTTAACTCCTCCGGCCTCTTACCGTGGAATACCGGCTGTTTCGCCGCCGGGATTATCGATTCCACAAGATCCCTGGTGTTAGCAACCCCTAGTTCCTGGAATATGGTCGAGAACTCCTCGTATAACCTCTCGTCATACAGTTTCT
>CAZOMD010000105.1:0-3662 GCA_964580895.1 uncultured Planctomycetia bacterium
TTGTCGTTTATCACCTCTATTTTTATCCAATCCCCGCAACCGGCCGCTCTCGCGAGGCGTGCGATACGCACGGCTTCATCCGCGTTCCTGGCTCCGGAGGTATTAGTCATCAAAATACACTTTTCCGGGATATGATCAAGAATGCTCTCCTCCTTAGGCCCTCCAATATCTATCCTTCTTAAAGCCACAGTGACCACTTCGACATTTGACGCGAGGATCACGTCGCGAATAACGGAATTCCTGCCGAACTTCCCAGTCCCCAGGAAAAACCTGTTCGTTATCCGTTTCCCGCCTATTTCCAAATAGTCTTCCATGTTATCATCCTGTTCTTGTTAACCGGTTAGCCAGTTGGCCAGTTTTCCGGTTTACCAGTTGACCAACTTCGTCCCACATCCAAGCGACCCCCGCGAAAGCGAGGGAGCGAACCTCCTATTCTTCTTCGCCCAAGACACTTTCGTTCTTGGGCTTCGAAGGAATATTTTCTGCGAAGCCCTCCCACTCGTTCCCTGTCGAAGGGCGAAGCAGAACACGTCCCACGGAACTTCTGCCTCTGACTCTTTGACTCTCTGAATCTTTGACTCTTGTAACTAACCGGCTAACTGGTCAACTGGCTAACCGGCAAACCAGTTTCTTCTTCAGCTCCCTCGCCGCCCTAGACACATCCTCCGCCTCAACTATCGCCCTGATCACGGCTATATTTTTCGCGCCTTTTTCGAGCACGATATCGATATTCGAGAGATCTATCCCCCCGATAAAGATCACGGGTTTTTTAGCTTCCCCCATGACCTTTTTTATATCTTAATCCCCGATAAAATAATCCTTTGTCTTTGTCGGGAAAATAGGTCCGAACGCTATATAATCGAAATCCGCTCCGTTCGCGCCCTTGAACTCCTCGTAAGAATGTGTGGATACGCCGATCATCTTACCCTTTCCAAGGACACGGCGCGTTTCGCTTAAAGGATGTTTTTTAAGATCTTCCTGCCCGAGATGGACCCCGTCGGCGCCGATCTCTCCGGCCAGGTAAGGGTCGTCGTTCACGATGAACGTCACGCCGCTCTTCCCGCAAAGACCGGCCAACCTAACGCCAAGTTTCACCAATTCTTCGCGTGGTTTTTGTTTCTCTCTCATCTGGAGAATATCAACGCCGCCCTCTACAGCTTCTTTTGCTACGTCAAATATCTCCCTGCCCCCGGCGTACTCCTGGCTTGCCACAAGATATAAACTGTAATCTTTTATAACTTTCATTCCGTCAATTATCCTACCCCGCCTCAATTATAACTTACGCGCCCTGGACCAATCAACGCGACGCCATAAAGCAACTGACCCCATGCCAAGGCATGGGGTCAGGCAAATTCGCTCTCTCTCCCTACGCTGGCATTATCCAGACCGGCAGGGAAGCTTTCATCCCTAACCGGTTCCACTAATAAGTCCGCCGAAACCAAATAATATATATTTTGTCCGGCGGGAGTGGATCAGGTTAACCTCGTTAGAAAAGATCTTCTAACCGGGTATAACGGGTCTCCCGTCTTGAACGGAACTCTCAGGGCGTTAAGCGCCCTCCCCGGGAATAATACACGCATATATGATTAAAACACAGGGCCTTCTGTCTGTCAATCACTTTACCCTGTATGCCAAGCTAACAAAGAAGGCGCCTATTAACCGATATTAACAGGCGCCTTCTTTGTCCATCCGTTCTTTTTATCCGGGAATCAGACTGTGGCTTTGGACTTAAGCACGTCCATAGCCTGTTCACGATAGGCATCCATCAGATAAGGTATCCCCGATACTTTAGCGGCATCCTCAGTAAGTGACATCAGGTCATTCCTCGAGATAGTGTCTACCCTGAAATTCCTGCTCCCCGCCATAAGCTGCTGAAGACCCACTTTTATCTTCTGGGAAAAAGTATAAATACCTATAGCCCCCAGCGGTATATTCTTAATGTCTTTCCCGTACTTTTCAGCGAGTTCCGAATAACAGACATAAATCTCTTCGGGCTTTTGTCCGAATTCGGAAATTGTTTTAGGAAGATCTTTACTGGCAAGCCATCCTTCCATGTTCTTGCCGACCATCCCGGGGATCATAAGGGCTCTACCCATACAAACAGCCTTTACATAAGACGCGCCCATGGCAAGAACCTTGAATACGTGGTCTTCCGAAGAAAAACCTCCGGCAATAGCTATATCCGGGACTCTAAAGCCCTGCGCGGCGAGGATATCACAAAATTCCTGAGTAAGTGACTGTAGATAGAAAGTCGGGATGCCCCATTCCTCCATCATACGCCACGGGCTCATGCCTGTCCCACCCGGCGCGCCGTCTATTGTCAACAGATCGATCTTTGCGATCGACGAGTATTTTAAAGCCATCGCGAGTTCCCGCATCGAGTACGCGCCTGTTTTCAGGGTTATTCTCTTAAAACCAAGATCCCTCAAACGCTGAACTTCGGCCAGAAAACTTTCTTCGGAAACGAACCCGAGTCTGGAATGACGTTCAAATTCTTTGATCGCGCCCTGTTTGAACGCTTTTTTGACAGCGGAGATCGTAGGATCAGGAGTGACGATGTATCCTCTTTTCTTCAGTTCCAAAGCCCGTTCAAGGCTTTTTACCTTTATCTCCCCGCCGATACATTTCGCGCCCTGACCCCATTTAAGTTCTATGGTCTTAAGGTCATGCTTTTTCCTGACATATTCGGCAACACCCAAACGTGTATCTTCTACGTTCATCTGAACGAGGATCTCGCCATAACCTTCATAAAACCTGTTGTATACTTCTATGCGCCTGTCCATATCCGGGGCTTTTTTTATTTTCCCTTTTGAATCAAGTTCAAGCTTCGGGTCTATGCCGCATACATTTTCGCCGCAGACAAGAGTGACCCCAGATATGGCCGCGCCGACCGCGAAATGTTCCCAGTTCTTACGGGCTATCTCCGTGGATCCTAACGCACCGGTGAATATCGGCAGTTTCATCTTGATTTTTTTGTCCCATCCGTATTCCGTTTCGGTATTGACCGACGGGAATGTCGCTGTATCCGGGCTTACGTTCGTACCTTTCGGCAGACCTTTGGCTCCTAACGCATACCCTTGGATATTGAGATGGGAATAATCGATAGGATAATCCTTGTCGCCCCCTGCCGTAACATCACCAAAAGGTCCGGGATATATCACTTCCCGCCCCCGAAAAGACGCTTTGAATACTTCACAATTCCCACGGCAACCGTCAACACATCTGGAACAAAGTCCCGACATCTTTACCACGTTTCTCGAACGATTGAACGTAAGAGTTGCATCGTTCCCCTGAGGACCACCAAGATTCATAATGGCACCATCCTTTCTTATTTTTACCAATGAATGTAACCCTTATCTAGCCCCGGATCAACAGTACTTTTTGACGCATTAGACAGCAGATATAGCTGTTTTACGCTCAAAAATAGTTTAATTTTTAATCTTTAATAGATAAAAAAAAGGCGTCCCCTCATACAGAGAGAACGCCTTTGTTCCCCAAATGATTATCTTCTATTAACAAAAATACGTCAAGAAAAAAATGTAATAGCTCAGCTATCCGCGGAACAAATTATATAGTTGGATAGACCGTTACCGCGTGAGCTGTCTTGGGTATTCTTCCAGGGGCGTAAAATTTTTTCCTGCGAAAAATTTTACTCTACACTC
>CAZOMD010000106.1:0-3264 GCA_964580895.1 uncultured Planctomycetia bacterium
ACTCTACTTCATGAAAAATGAAAATGACGAGCCAACCCTATGGCGCGAAAATAAATATTGAAGCGGATATGCCGATCTTTAAATCGGCGCTGGTTACCTTGCACGAATTGGGGCACCATAAAGACTATCCGGCAAGCTTTTCCAAATTATATCTTTCTAATTTGTCGAAGATACAGGAATTGCCGGGGATGGTGCTTTCGTGGGTACCGTCTTATGAAAAACCTTCTCTTATGTATGAAAAAGCTCTTCTCTCAGCGTTTCGGATAGACGTTGATCTTTACGATCTATCTTTGCGCTATCAATCCGACCGTTTCTGGCAGCTTATTCTGGGGATCACGTCGTGGTTCCCGATCGTCTTTGTACCATTAGTGCTTCTCGAATGGAAATTTAAGATCAGCCGTCTATTTAGCTCTTCTTACGAAAGTTCACGCCGGTCCAGGCGCTATAAGGAAGAACCCCTGGGATGGACGCCGCTCGCGGGCGCCGGGGTGGGCCTGGCCGCGGGCGCGTTAGGGGCCATATCGCTCTCAATCGCTCTTATAGGGACCGCCGGTATATTTATACCGTACCTTATATACAAGTACGGCATGCTTCACGCGGCGGGGAAGATGCCTGAAAGTGAGATACCTTTACGCGCGAATGAAAGAAGGCGGTTAAGAGACCGTTGTCAGGGAATTTTAGGCGCGGGGCACAAAGTCCTTATTATTAGCGACACCGAATGGGATAAGAGTAAAGGGCTCTACGCGTATTCGCAGCTTGAGAAAGAGCGGGTAAAAGGCAAAGTACAGGAAAGAAGCGTGATATACGTCAAAGAAAGCGTCGCGAAAGCGCCTAAACGGGCGCTTGTCCCGATACTTATGCATGAAAAAGGCGAGGGATATATAAACAAGGCGCCTCCCGTTATATTTAAAGAAGGCCTCGCCAATATCGGGGAATTCATATTTACCACGCGATATGTCCTTTCAATAGCAATGTCCGCGATGGTTTCCGGCGTGAAGTCAGTTACAAGATCAGCACTCGGTAGAGCAAGAAGCGGCTACGAAAAATTCGAAGAAATAACCGGGAATTTTATAGACAGGATGGAACCGATTTCCGCCGTTAATTTCAAACCGGCTCTCAGCGTAATAATGCTTATTTTCATGTTCATCCCGTTTATCCTGGGGTTCGTACAGTTAATGCGGCCATCCGGCGTGAGCGCGAAAGAGGCCGCGCCATATTCACAAGGTATTGATAAAAGCGGTTTATCCGGCGCGGGTTATGTGGCGGATGAGGCTGGAAAGACCGCCGAAGCCGCGGCGAAAAGTTCCGGAGCGGAAATAATGGAACTCGCGCTCTATCTCTTCGATAAAGAAAATTTGGATGAACTTAAAAAAGAGCTTCCCGCGAGATATTCGGAATTTTTGATAAAACTGAGGAGAATGGGAGACTTGCACCCTGATAAGGTTCTCCATCTGCAGGAAAAGCTGGGGGTTTCGAAAAAAGATTCCCAGATGGGGATAGAGACGGCGGAAGCTTTAAGGTCGGCTCTTTTGACATTATCCGATAATAAGATAACCGAAGGCGAAATTATAGGCTGGATAAACGGTAAGCCGGTGGTGAAGGCGAAAGAAGTCCCGAGCGCCGTGGTGATGACGGCCGGCGCGATGTTTGTGGAAGAATATAACGCGGTGGGCGAGAAAATAGCTTCCGGGCGAGTCATAGACTGGAAAGACGGGAAACCGGTTATCCAGGCAGACGAGGGTTCTCGAGCAGTGATGATGACCGCGTCGAGTAAGTTATTCGTGACGGAATATAATAAATCCGGCGAGAAGATAGCCGAAGGCGAAGTTATAGACTGGAAAGACGGTAAACCGGTAGTAAAAGCGAAAGAAGTCCCGAGTGCCGTGGTGATGACGGCCGGCGCGATGTTTGTTGAAGAATATAACGCGGCGGGCGAGAAAATAGCCTCCGGGAGAGTCATAGACTGGAAAGACGGAAAACCGGTTATCCAGGCGGACGAGGGTTCTCGAGCCGTAATGATGACCGCTGGCGCGGTAATAATAGAAGAGCATAACGAAGCGGGCGAAAAAATAGCTTCCGGGAGATTAATAGGCTGGGAAAATGGTAAGCCTGTGATCCAGGCGGCAGATGGCCCCAGAGCTTTAATGATGATGGCCGGGAAGATACTGATAAAACCCGTGCCGGAAGAAGCTGTGGCGGAAAAAGCGGTTCCCAAGAAAGAACTCCCTCCGATAGCCTTAGTCGTGGCGAGCGCGCCGGGAGAAGGGGCTACGGAAGCTGAAAAACCAGTCAAGCCCGCGAAAAAACAGCCTAAGATAGCACTGATCGTAAAAAGCACACATATGGGAGAAAAAGGCGCGGTTACGGAAGAAATTATTCCCGAAACAGTTTTAGATATCTCAAAGCAAGAGACGGTATCCGCGTTTTCAGGCCCGGCTTACGCGTTTAAATCTCCGGCACCTCAAGCTCCGGATCCGAATTTCAGAATCATTAAAGACGATGTGGAAGGTTACCGTGCGGAGACACAGGTGAGGTATAGATGGGCGGAAGAAAGGCTTGCTGACGGCAAATTAAGAAATGTCGTTCATTTAATAGATTTCTATTTTAACACGAACGCGATCTATGTAATGCCGGAAGGTGTAGATAAAGACAGGTATTTTGAGCAGGTTAAGGCCGGAGAAGTCAATCCCGACAGCATATTCGTTTATAAGGACGGGAAAGTCAAAGAGATCCCGGCATGGGCTATCATTGACGGTAAAAAATACCCTGTAATAGATTTCACCAAATCAAATCCTAAGGAACGGATCTTCGTAATAAACATGGCGTATTATGACGGAGCCCAGATATTTATGTTAGTGAAGCACCCATATCCCAATCTCTGGTCGGATCTAACCGGCAAAGACGGGCTTTATGACGGGAAATGGTTCGCGGTGGAAGAGCGCCGCGGCGAAAAAGTCGTTAAACGTTTTGGCCGCATTAATGGGAATAATGTCACGTATGATATCGAAAAAGGATCTTTTGAAATCGTGGATAAAGGGACTAAAACGGCGAAACTCTATTTTGGATATGTTGGGTTTGACGGGAATATAGGCGAGGTTACCGGGATCAAAGACCAGAACGGGAATGCCGTTACGCTTGAGGAAGTTAAACCCGCCGCGTATATCGAGGAAATAAACGGCGAAGTGCATATTCAAAATACAGAGGACCACCCCGATAAAAATATGCGCGGGCTCAAAGAAGTAGTAACGTATTTCACGGGGACGG
>CAZOMD010000107.1:0-2083 GCA_964580895.1 uncultured Planctomycetia bacterium
CCGGGATGAACATAGTTAACCTTGCGGGGACGCTCGACCTTGAGGAGCTTATGGCATTATTGGGGATATCCGCGCTATTTATCGGCAACGATGCCGGCACCATGCATATGGCCGCGGCTTTGGGCGTTCCGGTTATCGCTATTTTTGGAAGAAATATAGCGGGGGTCAGTCCGACAAGATGGCGGCCGTGGGGGAAGGGACATATAGTATTTCACGAACCTTCCCCGGATTGTTCTTCGTGTTATGACGCGTTGTGCCCGTATGATCACCGTTGTTTGAGGAATATTTCAGCCGAGGATGTGTTCGAAGCGGTTGAGGAGAAATTGGTGGCGGGGTAACCGGTTCGTTTGTTCGCCGGTTAACCAGTTTACCAGTTCGATTGTTAAGAGTCAAAGATTCAAAGAGTCAGAGCCGGGAAGTTCCGTGGGACGAAGGAAAGTAAAAAGTCAAAAGTAAAAAGGCAAAACCAAAAGTTAAAACTAAAAAGGCACCAGAGCTAGAACAAAGGAGCAAGAGGCAAGAAGGGGAAATGCCCATAGCTCGTGGCTCATAGCTTATAGGGGTGATGTGCAAGGTCAACACGCTAAAAGCAATGAGCAATGAGCAAAAAAAAGTTTTGAATTTTTATTTGTGATTTTTCCTTTTTCGTTTCTACTTTTGAGTTTTAACTGTATGCTATGCGCTCTGCGCCATGCGCTATGCTTTTAAACCGTCATGAAACGCATACTTATAGCCAACATATTCGGGATAGGCGACGTTCTTTTCACGACGCCGCTTATAACTAACCTCAAGACCGGGATAAAGGGAGTGGAGGTGGATTATCTCTGCAACGCGCGGACGAAAGAGCTTTTAGAACTTGAGGCCGATATCGACAAGATATTCGTATACGAAAAAGACGATCTTGCGAAACTATGGAAAAGCTCAAAGGCCGGATTTATCCGCGCGGTATATGGGCTAATATCCTCTCTGAGAAAAAGACGGTATGACGCGGTCTTCGACTTCACATTGTCCAGGGAGTTCGGGTTTCTTTTTAAGGTGATCAATATACCCAGACGAATAGGGTTTAATTATAAAGGTCGAGGCGTGTTCCTGACCCACAAATTGGAGCTCAAAGGTTTTGAAAAGAAGCACGTGATAGAACACTATCTGGACCTATTGGGGCTTATAGGCCTTCCGGCGGCGCATAAGGAGATGCAGCTCGCGCCTGCCGAGAGCGATATGGAATGGGCGAAGGCTTACGTTAAAGAGAGTCTCCCGGACGGTAAATATCTGGTAGCCGTTATTCCTGGCGGAGGCGCGAGTTGGGGCAAGACCGCTTCACGGAAAAGGTGGGACGCGGAGGATTTCGCGATAACGGCGGACATTCTCGCGTCATCCGGCGTGAATATAGCGGTATTAGGCGACGCTTCTGAGGAAGTTCTTTGCGGGGAGGTATATGGAAAAATGTCGCGGAAGCCGGCCATTTTCACTAACAGTCTCAGCCTGAAACAATACGCCGCTTTGCTCGGCGTGTGCGATATGGTATTATGTAACGACGGCGGCCCTCTGCATATCGCGGTGGCGCTTGGCGTTAGGACAGTATCGATATTCGGGCCGGTCGACGATAAGGTGTACGGGCCTTATCCGGTTACACGCGGGCATAAGGTTTTTACGGCCGAGGATGTGTCTTGCCGTCCATGTTATGGGAGATTTAAACTGCCGGAATGCGAGATGGACTCGGCATGTCTCAAAGGCATTGATCCCGCGCGTGTGGCGGACTTGTGTCTGCGTAAATTAAAGGAAGAATAAGGCGGTATGTACATTTCGTCATTGAACAGCGCGTTAAAATCATTCCAAAAAAGGTATCCCGGGAAACTTTTATACTATCCTACCAAAATATCCATGGAGACGGGTAACTTATGCAACCTTTCGTGCCCATTGTGCCCTACGAACGACCCTGGCAACCGGGACATAAGGAAAGGGTTTATGTCCCTCGACGATTTTAAAACGATATTTCGAAAAATATCCCCTTTTGTCAGGACGATAGATCTATTCAGCTGGGGTGAACCCTTTCTTAATAACGATATAGGCGGCATGATAAAAT
>CAZOMD010000107.1:2093-3226 GCA_964580895.1 uncultured Planctomycetia bacterium
AATTTGCCCGGAAGATCAAGCCGGATGTGAGGATATTTATAGACAGCAATTTCAATATCGTTAAAGATGACCAGATAGAGGATATTATCCAGAACGGCCTGGATGTCCTGAAAATATCATGCGACGGAGCGACGCCCGGGACATACGCGAAATACAGGGTCGGCGGTGATTTTTTCAGGGTAATGGCGAACGTCGACAGATTGATCAAGAAAAAAGCTGAATTAAATAGCGGGAAACCGCGCGTAATATGGAAATATCTCGTGTTCAGGCATAACCAGAGCGAAGTGGAACAGGCGAGAAAGATGGCTGCCGAGAGGTCGATGGAATTTGAAGTGAGCGGGATGCGGGTGGATTGCGGTAAGGAGATACTCGAGAAGGTAGAGTCTTCCGTAAAACGGGATAAAGAATGGATACCGGATATACCGGAATATAATAACTACAAGGATCTTGGTCTCGGAAAAGATTTTTGCGAGAAACCGTGGAAGACCATGACCATAAATTGGAACGGAGATGTAGTGCCTTGCGGGGCGATCTACGACTGCGCGAAATTTAGTTTCGGGAATTTACTTACGCAGGGGTTTAAAGAGGTCTGGAACGGCCGGAAGTTCGTTGAGGCCAGGAGAGTGATCTCCGGAAAACATCCCGGTTCTGGGGCGATGATATGTTCGATATGCAAGAAGAACGGATTTCAGTTCTTTTAATAGCGTATAGCGTTTAGCAGATAGCGGATAGCGTATAGGTTGTGTGACGGGGAAGAATAACGATAGTTGATAGCGTTTGGCGTATAGATAGTGTAGCAGGGAAGAGTAATGGAGTGGGAAGAGGGAAGCAAGAAGTTAGAGGCAAGAAGCCAGAAAGCCCGCGGGACGGAGCAGGGGCGATTCCATGTAATCGCCCAAAATGAAAACATCAAAACATTTTAGGGCGAAAACAAAGTTTCGTCCCTACGCTATGCTCTTAAACTATTTAACCATTAAACTATTAAACTGAAGAGGACGATACAATATGAACAAAGTGCCGCTCTCGGTCGTAATAATCACTAAGAACGAAGAAAAACGGATAAGGGAATGCCTCGAAAGCGTGAAATGGGCCGATGAGATAATAGTCCTTGATGATTTCAGCGAGGACCGGAC
>CAZOMD010000108.1:0-3021 GCA_964580895.1 uncultured Planctomycetia bacterium
CTCCGTTAAGCTATTATATACTAATTTACGTTTTTGCTTAACGGGGAGCAGTATATTTAGACCTTTTGACTTTTCGACTTTTTGACTGTTAACCCGGTAAACCGGCAGGCAGACGCTATCCGCTATACGCTAACAACTCAACCGGATAACCGGCTAACTGGCAACAGGCTAACTGATCAACGCGCCGCCAACATCTCTTCCGCCGCCTGGAACACCTCATCTACCTCTATTGTCGGGAGACATCCTTCATCCGGCCCTTTAAAACACAGAGCGCGGCCGCATGGCCTGCAGGCTTTATCGGGCTTTATCACCTTGTTCTTAGGGGCCACGGGGCCATATCTTCTCTCATCCGACGGCCCGAATATAGCTATCGTGGGCGCGCCGACAGCGCTGGCGATATGCATCGGAGCGCTGTCATTTGTGACAACAAGCGCCGCGCGCTCCATAAGGCTGGCAAGTTCTCCTATAGATGTCTTTGAGCAAAGATCGGTAACTTTACCAAAGGCGCGTCGAACGCATTCCCCAACGACTTCGTTGTCGTCGCTATTACCGACAATGAAAATATCACAATCTATTTCATCCTTGAGTTTAACGGCGAGTTCCGCGTATTTATAGGCAGGCCATCTTTTAAGATGACTTTTAGCTCCCGGGGAAAGTACCACGATGCGCTTTCCGGCACATCCGATCATTTTATCCACGGATAGCTTATCCTCCAGCGTTACGGGCAGAAAAAAACCGGCACCATCCAGAAATGTCATTCCGTACGCGCCAAGCCTTGCCAAGTGTTCGTCTTTTTTGTGTAATGACCCGGGAGACTTTTTACCAAAAAATATACGCGCGCTAGTTTTAATCTGGCCGATTATGCCGGGCTTATATCTCGCGCCAAGAAGGTACGGGGATAACGGGTTCTTGAGATCTATCACGATATCATACCTTTCGCGCCGTAAGCTGATTATCCGTTTTATCCTTTTATACAAGGATTTAGGCCTGCCCGCGACTATCACCTTGTCGGCGGCGGCGTGCCTGTCAAATATCTCCTTACCCGGAGCCCCGGTAACGATATCTATCCGCGCGTCGGGATATTCGTCGCAGATCTTTTCAAGTACCGGCGTAGTAAGTATTATATCGCCAAGGTTCGACAGCGTCACAAACAGCACCCTTTTGACTTTCTTCCGGTTTATCCTCATATATTAGGTATCCGATATTATCCTTTCAGCTTCGTGAAAAACCCTATCGATCCCTATCGAATCCATACACTTATGGCCCCGGGAACAAGCCTCTTCATAACAAGGGATAACGCAATTAACATCGCTCCTGAGGACTATGTTCCTGCCTCTTCCCCTAGGCCCCGTGATATCAGGCGAGGTCGGGCCGAAAATACCTATTACGGTAGCCCCGGCAGCTGACGCGAGATGGAGGGGCCCCGAATCGGCGCTAACAACGAGCGCGCTTTTTCTGAACACCGACGCTAGCGTCGAAAAGTCCGTCATACCCGCCAGGCTGAAGACCCTTGTGCTATTCGCCCCCGAAACTATCCTGGTAGCCAGGGCCGAATCTTTCGCGGAACCGGTTATAATAACCTCTATATCTTCAAAACGCTTGATAAGCTTCTTCGCCAGTCCCACATAATTTTCAGCCGGCCAGCGTTTAGGGGGCCAGTTCCCGCCTGGATTCAAAACAACCAGTCTGTCAGGGATTATCCCGAACTTTTCAAAGAGTTCCGCCGCCTTTTTATCCGACTCGGCGGTAACGCGGTATTCATACATATTGTCATCCGGCCTTATCCCCACCGCTTCGGCCAACGTAAGTAAAAGATCCACCCTGTGCAAAGGTTTACCGGATACCGGCACTTTTCGGGTAAGCATGGCGTCTTTACGATCGAACCCTATGCGTTCTTTGATCCCGCCAAGAGCCGCTATAAAAGCTTTGGACCTTGAAGGTTTAAGAAAAAAACAAGTATCATAACCCCCTTTTTTTTCAGCCGCGATAAACGATATTTTTTCAATCATGGAATCGATATCATTTTTGTCGGGGAAAAGATGCACCGTATCGATATATGGGATATTCTTCGCCAGTTCCGCGTACCTCGGCACCACCGCGCATCCGATAAAAGCCTTAGGAAATGTTTTTTTAAGGTTCCGGATGAAGGGTATCGAAAAAATTATATCACCCATCCAATTAAGTTCGAATATAAGTATCCTATCCATATCCCCCTTGCCTATTGCCCCAAAACCTCCTTGTATACCTCGATGGTCTGCTCGATATTGTTCTTTATGGAAAACTCCGCGAATGCCTTTTCTCTGGCATTGTTTCCCAGGTTTTTCCTGAGCTGGCTGTTGTCCGCTAAGCGCAGGATAGCCCTGCTAAGCGCCGGCGAATCCTGGGCCTTCACGAGGATGCCGTCTTTCTCCGACGTGATCAGCTCGGAAAGCCCCCCTACGTCACTGGCTATGCATGCCCGACCGGCCGCCATAGCTTCCATTAGAGACATCCCTAGCCCTTCCTGAAGCGACGTAAGGCAAAATATATCCATCATATACAAATATTTTTCAAGTGAAAAAGTACCCGGATCCACCACCAGTTTTTCCGCGACCCCCAGCCGTTTTGCCAAGCTTAAGAGCAGGTACTTTTCGTCCCCCTTGCCGACCAACAGAAGAACAGCGTTATCTTTGAGAAGCGCCACATCCTTAAAAGCCTCGATAAGATATTTATATCCCTTAACTGAGGACAGTCGTCCGATAGATCCTATCACGAAAGACCCTTCTTTTATTCCTATAGTTTCCGCGATATTTTTATCTATCTCCGGGGCCTCCTGCCGGTAACGGTCAAGTTCGATACCGTTATAGACAAGCGTGACCCTCGATGGGAAAAGCTTAAAATCCTCGAGAAGATGCCGCCGCACACTTTTGCTTATTGCTATGGTTTTCTTGCCCCAGCACGGCAGTAAGCGCCGGAATAATTTTCTATGTCCAAAAAAACCATGGCATGTCGATACCATCGGCGTGCCGGTGAAGCGCCCCG
>CAZOMD010000109.1:0-2954 GCA_964580895.1 uncultured Planctomycetia bacterium
GTATAAAAATGGTCGAGATCATACCCGGTAAGGGTTCGGGGCAATTGAAAAAACGGGTGTTGAAATTTCTCGAGAGAAATAGGGATTTGTACGACCGAATAGAAAAAGACCCGAAAAATTGGGGAAGGATATTTGTCCGGTTCAAATAACAAAGAACATGATATGCGGTGTCTTAGAAGATGTTCTGGAGAGCAATGACGGTGGTTAAAGTATTTGGCGAGCTGTGCCAGTACGGTTTGCGCGGAGGTACGGGCTCCGCATGATGCGGCGCGTAAATAATGGGCGACAAAATGGCCAAGAAGATAAGGGACTCATGGGGTTCGCGTCTAGGGGTAATTATGGCAGTAGCCGGATCGGCGGTAGGGTTGGGGAATTTCATGCGTTTTCCAGTACAGGCGGCGCAAAATGGCGGAGGGGCTTTTATCGTGCCGTATTTTGTGGCGCTATTTTTGGTCGGCCTGCCATTAATGTGGGTGGAATGGGCGATCGGCAGGTATGGGGGTGGGTTCGGGCATTCGACCGCCCCGGGGATCTTTCACAGCATATGGGAGAAGAACCGCTTTATAAAATATTTCGGTATTTTAGGGATTTTCGGTCCGCTTGTCATAATGATCTATTATCTGTATGTTGAATCCTGGACGCTCGCGTACGGTTTTTTTTCTCTGACTCAGAAATATTCCGGGATAACCGATCCGGCCTCGATGCAGGCGTTCTTGAGAGGTTTTCAGGGATTGGAGAGGAACGAATATTTTTCGAGCATAATACCGGCATACATCTTTTTTCTTATTACCTTCGTGATCAATTTCTTGATACTTAGTCGCGGGATAAAGGGCGGGATAGAGAAGCTTTGCAAGTTGGCCATGCCGACGCTGCTCATTTTTGGCGCAATACTTGCGGTAAGGGTTTTATCTCTAGGGACACCGGATCCTTCAAGACCGGATTGGAACGTGGCGAGAGGTATGGGATATCTCTGGAACCCGGATTTTACGCAGCTTTTTAGCGCAAAGGTGTGGCTTGCGGCGACAGGACAGATATTGTTCACATTAAGCGTTGGATTTGGGGTGATTTTGACGTATGCCAGTTATCTTAAGAGGGGTGATGACGTCACTCTTTCGGGTCTGACAGCCACGAGCATGAACGAAATGGCTGAAGTGGTGATCGGCGGGAGTATAGTGATCCCTGTGGCGTTTGTGTTCTTCGGGCCGAACGCCATAGGAGACATCGCAAGATCAGGCGCGTTCAACCTGGGATTCGTGACGATGCCGGTCATATTCAGTAAGATGCCCTTGCCGCAAGTTTTTGGTTTTTTATGGTTTGGGCTTCTTTTCCTGGCCGGGCTTACTTCGTCCGTGTCTCTGGTGCAGCCGGCCATTTCTTTTCTCGAAGATGAGTTCAATGTTTCAAGGGAACGGGCGGTTAAGATATTCGGCGCGGTTACTTTTTTTCTGTGTAACGGTGCTATTTTATTTCTGGGCAAAGGGGTCGTCGATGAACTTGATTTCTGGGGAGGGACTTTCTGTCTGGTCCTTTTCGCCGCGGTCGAAGTAATACTTTTCGGATGGGTGTTCGGCATAAACAAAGCGTGGGAGGAAGTTCATCATGGCTCTGACATGAGGATCCCGTGGGTTTATCGCTATATTATTAAATACGTAACGCCGATATTTTTGGGAACGGTCATAGCGGCATGGATGTTGCAGGAATGGCTGCCAATCATCCGGATGGATAATGTACCGATGGCGAATAGGGTTTGTATATTATGGACGAGGGTGGGTCTATGGATTATTTTTCTTGTGTTGGCTGTTTTAGTTAAAGTTGCTTGGAGGAAGAGAAGGATGGAGGGCACGAGGATATGACGGTCGCAGGTTGGATAATGCTTATATTGTCATGGGGGTTCATAATCGCGCTCATGATATTTTGCTTCGCGAGAATATTCGCTAAAAAGAGGCTTGATTAAATAATTTTCATGTTTATGGCGATGTGTGATTTTCCATATTTCAAATGAGAGAAATTTATGTAACAAAAATTTTGTTTTTTTTAAAAAAGTGCTATAATAATATTATTAATATATCGCAATAATAAAGGAGTTTTTATGGAAAAAGATGTGGCTGTTTTTGCGAAAAATAAGTATCAGGATGTAAAGATACGTATATCCGAATATCAAGGTAACGATGTTATCGATATAAGGATATGGACACAGCCGCCCCAGGGAGAGGAAAAGGTCCCTACAGGCAAAGGGGTGAACATCAATGTTAAATTATTTCCTGAGCTGAAACGCGCGATAGAAAAGCTGGGGAAAGAATTGAAAGACGCAAATTTGTTGGCGGAGGAATGAGAGTACGTGAGGAATATCTAGTTTGTCCGTTTACAGGTTTTACTGTATCGCAATGAAGAGGGGTGCGCGTTGGTTAACCCGGATAACAGACGTTATATCAGGCATTTACTGGTAAACCCTTTGGAATTCAAGGTTGCCGAGAACGGGGATATCGAAAAGTCCGAAACAGTGAATATTAGTGAAGGCGGCTTGATGTTCGTTTCGCGACAGGTCGTGGATGTCGGGGCCGAGATAAGAATAAACATGCCGCTCTATGACAAGGTTTTCAAAATAAACGCGAGAGTCGTCCATATAGAAAAAGATATATCGCCGGGGCTTAATAGAATAGGCGTTACGTTTCTTAGCTATTCTGACGCCTTCAAAGTGAAATTGATAGAGCAGATATATCTTATTGAAGAATATCGCGTCCTGCGTTCGTTACAGATCGGGAAAGAAATGACGATACAGGAAGCGTCAAAGGAGTGGATAAAAAGATATTCCGAACGCTTCCAAAAACTTTACTGGTGATTTCACTTTTCAAACAAACACCCCGTATAATATTTTGTGATAGTTCAGTTGTCCGCGGGAAGGATGCTTTTCGCGCTTCTCGCGGTCTATTTGTTATTTTTGTTCTTCAGGCGTA
>CAZOMD010000110.1:0-2934 GCA_964580895.1 uncultured Planctomycetia bacterium
CTTGCTTCTCTCCCTAACTCTGACTCTGTGACTCTTTGAATCTCTGACTCTTTACTAACCGGCAAACCGGATAACTGATCAACCCGCAAACTTATTGACTATAAAAATCACATATGTTAAACTCTTGTGAGTTGTTATGAAAAAAGTGGCGGTAATAGGAGATGGCGGTTGGGGGACCGCATTATCTATATTATTGTACTCTAAAGATATAGATACAATATTATGGAGCGTTTCCCCTGAATATGCCGAAGTGCTTAATAAAAAAAGGGAAAATGTTAAATTCCTCAAAGGGGTAACTATTCCCAAAAAACTTAAGATAACGTCCGATGATCTTTTTCTGGAGGAGGTCAAATACGCCGTTTTTGCCGTTCCCTGCAAATATTTGCGTGATGTGGCTTCGAGGTTCGCGGGTTTTGGTTTTGAACGGGTCATAAGCGCGACAAAGGGCATCGAGAACGGGTCTTTGAAAAGGCCGTCCGAAATACTCGGCGAATTTTTTAAAAAGGACATTATAAGCGTATTATCCGGTCCAAGCATATCCCTTGAAGTCGCTAAAAATATGCCGACGACAGTTGTGCTCGCTTCGAAAGACCGTTTAAGGGAAGAGGTAAGGACACTTTTCACTACGGACAAATTCAGGGTGTATAGTTCGACGGATATCATAGGCGTAGAGATGGGCGGGGCTCTTAAGAATATAATCGCTATCGCCGCCGGGATTTCAGACGGGTTAGGGTTTGGGACGAACACTAAAGCGGCTATTCTTACGCGGGGTCTTTCCGAGATAACACGTCTGGGCGTGAAGATGGGAGGGCGTAAAGATACTTTTAGCGGTCTTAGCGGGATAGGAGATCTTGCCACGACATGCATAAGCCTGCACAGCAGGAATAGGTGGCTTGGCGCCGAGATCGGAAAAGGGAAAAAGATATCGGAAATTCTGAAAAAGACGGAGATGGTGATAGAAGGTATGGGGACCGCCAGATCAGCCTTTGAACTTTCGAAGAAACGCGGCGTCGAAATGCCTATAACGCAAAAAGTATATGAAGTTCTTTATGAGGAAAAATCTCCTCGAGATGCCGTGCATGAACTTATGACGCGCGAACCTAAAGATGAGGATTACGGGTAATAAATTAGGTCGTCATAATATTGTGAATGGTTTCGCGGAACATGGTACGTAAAATTCAAAAATCAACGAGTCGGGGCGTAGCGCAGCCTGGTTTAGCGCACTAGTCTGGGGGACTAGGGGTCGCCGGTTCAAATCCGGCCGCCCCGACCATTCTGCTTCGCTGTTTGACCGGTAGCGACTGGCACAGCTTCGCAGGAATCAGCGGTGATGAGTAGATGTGGGAGAGGTCATTCGAAGCCCTATCCGAGGATCGAGGGTTGGAGGGTAAAGAAGACCCGACCAGTTTAGAGGTCGGGAGTGAGAAGTCAGATGCCAGAGGTCAGAAAGACCAAGGAATAAAATCCAAAGATCGAAACACTAAACTCTAAACAATGTTCAAATGTTTCAAGATCAAATGACCAAGACGCGCTACATTAATTTTGAGCATTGAAACATTGTGATTTTGAATTTATTTAGGGTTTAGGATTTTGGATTTGGAGTTAAGCTCATTAAAAGGAAAGGTATTGGCATGCGATCGGTAAAGATAGGGTTGATCGGGCTCGGGACTATAGGGTGTGGTGTTTATGACGCGGTGATAGAGAATGGCGGTCTCATCCGGGAGAGGACCGGCGGGATATCTCTTGAGATAAAAAGCGTTTGCGATAAGGATAAGAGCGCGCTTGACAGGATCAAGCCCGGAGAGAAGAACGTATATAAGACCACTTCATGGGAAGACCTGGTCAACGATAAGGAGATAGACATTATTATCGAACTTATCGGGGGCTTGCAACCCGCGAAAGACATAATCCTCGGCGCGGTGAAAAATAAGAAGCATGTCGTGACCGCTAATAAAGCTCTTCTTTCCGAGCATGGTATGGAGATATTCAAGAGCGCCGCGGATAACGGTGTGTTTGTCAATTTTGAGGCCAGCGTCGGAGGTGCCATCCCGATCATAAAGACCCTGAGGCAGAGCTTTATCGCTAATAGGATAAACCTGATCTATGGTATATTGAACGGGACCACCAATTTTATTCTTACCGAGATGTCCGAGAAAGCCTGCCCTTTTGAAGACGCTTTACGCATAGCCCAGGAGAAAGGGATAGCCGAAAAAGATCCCGAACTGGATATAAGCGGCAAAGACAGCGCGCATAAGCTCGCGATACTGACCTTGCTCGGGTTCGGGCAGTATGTTAAGGGCGATAAAATATATACCGAGGGCATCTCAAAGATCGGGCCTCAGGATATAAAGAACGCCGCGCGGTGGGGTTACAGTATAAAGCTATTGGCCATCGCTAAAGACGGAGAAGAGGGGCTCGAGCTTAGGGTGCACCCCACGCTTATAAAGTCGTCACATTTACTGTCGGATGTTAAAGGGTCTGATAACGCGATATTCATTAACGGTGATCTTGTCGGGGAGTCGCTTCTTTTTGGCAAAGGGGCCGGCCGGAAACCGACCTCCAGTTCCGTGATCGGGGATGTCGTGGAGATCGCGCAATACATGGCGTTCGCCGGCAAGAACAACCCGATATCCAACATCGTAGGCGGTTGTTCCGGAGAGAAGAAAATACGCCGTATCGAGGATATAGATCTTTCGTATTACATAAGGTTCTCTGTAACGGATAAACCTGGCGTGCTCGCGAGCATCTCGTAGATATTAGCTAAATACGCCATAAGTATAGCGAATGTTTCACAAGATGAGCGCCGGGAGGGACAGACGGTGCCGGTTGTGATACTTACCCATAAGGCTAAAGAGGGCGATATACGTAACGCCATAAGAGAGATCGACAAACTTGGATGTATCACCGATAATACAGTTGTTATACGTATGGAAG
>CAZOMD010000111.1:0-2765 GCA_964580895.1 uncultured Planctomycetia bacterium
TATATCGTTCACCTTATTTCTTTATGAATCGATGTCCCTCGATCATCGCTTACGTTAATTATAAACCCCGCCCTAAAGTTCTTAGCCCCATCGCCCCTGTCATATGGAAAACAACATATCAGCGTACGAAGGCAGCGGCCATAGATCCTGCGGCGTGAACCCTTCAAGCTCATCCACCAGGGCCCTGAGATCGCTCATCGCTTTTATGATATCATCAAATGAATGTCCAATAAGCGCTTTTTCTAGCTTTTTGACAGCCAAGAGCAATCCCTCCAGGCGCGCGCTTATCTCCTTAAGGAGCGTTTTCGCTTCCTTGTCTTTACCGCCCATATCTTCGACACCCTTTATCGCCTTCGCGAGATCATCGAGATATCTCATTACAGCCGGGACTATCATCGTTTTTACCATAGTAAGAGCCACGTTACCTTCTATCTTTATGGTCTTTTCGTACTGCTCTTTATATATCTCATACCGCGACAATAGTTCTGTTTTTGTGAGGACCTTATGCTTTTCAAAAAGAGCTATGGCTTCTTTTGTCCGCAGGTTTTCGAGCGATTCCAGGGTCTTTCGCAGATTAGGCAGGCCTCGCTTTTCGGCTTCGGCATGCCATTCTTTCGTGTAGTTATCCCCGTTGAAAAGTATACGCTTATGTTTTTTCACGATATCTTTCATAAGCGCCTGCAGCGTCTTATTAAAATCTTTCTTTTCTTTAACGTTCTTTTCAAGATACCCGCATATCTCGTCGAGGGCCTCCGCCACAATGGTGTTAAGCACCACATTCGACCCGGCGCAGCTCTGGCTCGACCCTACCGCGCGAAATTCGAACTTATTACCCGTAAAAGCGAAAGGCGAAGTTCTGTTGCGGTCTGTCACGTCGCGCGGCAGAGGCGGCAAACTCGTCACGCCTATCTCGATTCTCCCGCCCTTCTTGGAACTTTTCGCTCCACCCTTCTCTATCTGCTCGATTATATCAGTAAGCTGTTCGCCCAAAAAGATGGAAAGTATGGCCGGCGGCGCTTCATTCGCTCCAAGGCGGTGGTCATTCCCGGCGGTCGCGACAGAAGCCCGGAGTATTTCCGCGTGCGTATCTATCGCTTTTATTAAAGCGCATATCACGGTAAGGAATATGGCGTTTTCATGCGGATTGTCACCTGGAGTAAGCCAGTTCTTGCCGTCAGGCCCGCATAAAGCCCAGTTATTGTGTTTTCCCGAGCCGTTCACACCGGCGTAAGGTTTTTCATGCAGGAGGCACACGAGCCCGTGCTTTTCCGCCACTTCCCGCATTGCCTGCATGGCTATCATATTGTGGTCCACGGCAAGATTGAGCCCCTCATATACCGGAGCCATCTCGAACTGCGCCGGACATACCTCATTATGCCTTGTCTTAGACGGTATCCCAAGCTTCCAGAGTTCTCGGTCAAGATCATCCATAAAAAACATGATCCTGGGTTTAATCGCCCCAAAATAATGGTCTTCCATCTGCTGATGTTTAGCGGGAGTCCTTCCGAAAAGAGTTCTCCCTGTCTGTATAAGATCAAGCCGTTTCTCGTAGAACTTCTTATCTATCAAAAAATATTCCTGTTCCGCGCCTAAAGTGGCATATGCCCTTTTATTCTTTTCTTTAATACCGAAAAGCTTGCCTAAGCGCAGCACCTGTTTAGAGAGCGCGTCCATCGACCGTAATAGAGGAGTTTTTTTGTCAAGCGCCTCGCCGTGATACGAATAAAAAGCCGTAGGTATACACAACACCGCGCCGATCTTCCCCTTCTTTATGAAGGCCGGACTTGTAGGGTCCCATGCCGTATATCCCCTGGCCTCAAAAGTCGCCCTCAGCCCTCCCGACGGGAAGCTCGAAGCGTCAGGCTCGCCTTTTATAAGCTCGTTCCCGGAAAATTTAAGTACCACGCCGCCCTCATCATCAGGCTGGATGAACGAATCATGCTTTTCCGCCGTCGCTCCGGTCAAGGGCTGGAACCAATGCGTGAAATGTGTCGCTCCTTTCGCGACAGCCCAGGTCTTCATCGCGTCGGCTACTTCATCCGCGATGTTAGGGTCGATAGACTGGCCCTCTTTTATAGTAGAGACAAGCGATTTATACGCCTTCTCCGAAAGATAATTTCTCATCGTTTTCAGGCTGAACACATTCTCACCGTATATCTCCATCACGCTCTTTATCTCATCGTCTTTCCTTAGGTTCTCCATCGTTCCCCCTTTAGTTGTTATTCTATCATTTTACCAATAATCAGCGTTAACGCAAGACAATAAACCCCTAGCCGCGGCCCCTTATTGAGCCAAATAAAAAACCCTCCGTCGCCGCTATCGCTAGCGTAACGGAGGGCGTCTTTACCCTTTTTTAGGACCGCGAATTCCCGCGTCCCTGGCGCTTCCCATCGCGCCTCTAAACCCGGATCGCGCTCTCGCGAGATCCGTAAATCCGGTATAAAACAAAAAAAGCGTTCCCCTCGGAACGCCCCATCGCCTTATGTTTCGCACTACCTCGTGCTGATAGAGAAGTTTAACATAACTGTTTTTTTGTGTCAAGCGTTTTTTTTGCGATAGTTCAGCTATGCGCCGTAAAGCGGTTGCCGGCCCGTTATTAAGAGCCAAATATCCAATGTTGTGTAACAGTTCCGCTATTCACAGTAAGATAAAAGCTCTGCGCTAAAGGGTGGATACCGGAATATGCCGAGACTTTAGTGAAGTCTTGCGCATCCTGGCCAGCCATATGGACGGCTGGAGTGACGGGAAGGATGCTTTTGAGCATT
>CAZOMD010000112.1:0-2580 GCA_964580895.1 uncultured Planctomycetia bacterium
CTGAGCACGGAACAAGACTCGAGTTTCAAGACCCAGGCTACCGTAACAAAAAATTTCCCCATACCGCAGGACCGGCCTCCCCGGGAAAGAAAGATGTACAAAGCCGTTTGCGCTGAGTGCAAAAAAGATTGCGAAGTGCCTTTTGTGCCCAAAGCGGAGCGCCCGGTCTATTGTAAGACATGTTATTCCAACCGCCGAAAAGAGAATAACCCCAGGAATATCCCTAATAGGGAAGAGATCGTAGCGGAGATCGCCAAAACGTTGAAATTTGATATAATTGAACCGGCCAAACCCAAAGCGGGTAAGGCTAAAAAGGCCGGATCTAAAGGTTCCAAAAAATAAGGACGCTGAAACTATGGACATCTCCCGCGCTATCGCTCGGGTGACGTTTCTAGTTTTCGTCCCTATTTTTTTAATAAATATATGAATGGTAAAATACCTAAAAAAGGAGCGAAAGATGACGAGAGCCAGAGCGCGGCATATTTTAGTGGCTTCAGAGAGTAAATGCAGGGAACTCAAGGCCGAGATCGAGTCTGGAGCGGATTTCGCGGAAATAGCCAAGAAACATTCCAAGTGCCCTTCCGGGGGGCAGGGAGGGGACCTGGGCGAATTCACCAGAGGGCAGATGGTGCCGGAATTCGATAAGGTGGTCTTCACGGCCGAGGTCGGGAAAGTGCACGGCCCCGTGAAAACGGATTTTGGATATCATCTTATCGAGATCACGAAACGTACCGATTAAGTTATAATCCCGGATTTGACGGCAAGTGGACATTCCCCCGATCCTTATATATACTTAAGAAGTAAAATCGAATAGAGAATAATCCGGGGGTTGATAATATGGCTGAAAAATCTATCGTGATCATGGATGATGAGGCTGAAATGCTTGAAGCGGTTTCCGACTATCTCGGAAACAGGGGATTCAGAATATCAGGCATTTCAAAGGAGGAAGACCTATTCAGCTTTTTGGGAAAACAGGTCCCGGATATGATCCTTCTCGATATTATGTTCCCAGGCGCGAACGGGTTCGATATCTGCCGAAAATTGAAAAAAAATGAAGCGTTTCGCAGGATACCCATAATCATACTTTCGGCGAGAGGGGACGAAAGCGACAAAGTCCTCGGGCTGAATTTGGGGGCGGATGACTACCTGGCCAAACCGTTCTCGTTTAATGAACTGCATGCCAGGATAGAAGCCGTTTTGAGAAGGCAGGCACAACCTGACGCGGAAAAGGAGATACATATTGCCGGGCTGGTAACCATATATCCGCATAGATACGAGATCACGGTCGCGGATGAAAAAGTGAGTTTGACGCCGGTCGAATTTAAAATACTGATGTGCCTTTCTTCCAAAATAAACCGGGTATTCAGCCGAGAAGCCATTTTGGAGTACCTTTGGGGAGAAGATAAGGTCGTTACGGAACAGACGATAGATGTCCATATTAAACATTTAAGAGAAAAACTTGGAAAAGCCGGGAAGCTGATAAAGAGTATACGAGGGATAGGCTATAAGATAGAGGAGACAAGTTAGGAATACGCCGCGGCAAAAATGTATTAGTTCAGTTATACGCGGGAAGTACGCTTTTTGCGCTTCTGGCGGTCTATTTGTTATTTTTGTTATTCAGGCGGAGCTTAGCGGGGAAGCTTAAATTATTCATATCCTGTCGGCCATAGACCGCTCAATGCTCAAAAGCATCCTTCCCGTCACTCCAGCCGTCCATACGGCTGGCCAGGCTGCACAAGACTTAACTAAATTCTCGGCATATCCCGGCATCCACCCGTTAGCACATAATCAGGCCGAAAATCCTCCAGAAAATAATTTCATCAAAAATTAATTAAACGCTAAGCCAAAGTTAATTGTTAAATGGTATACTTTAAGAGAATACAAATCAAGATTATTTGCAAAATATATTAGATCTTTATGGCCTGATTTGAGTTAAGCGGTAAGGGGGCTCATCCCCGAGGATAAAGGGATGGGGTGGACTTGTGACGCAACGCGCCAAACAAGGATGCCTAAAATGGCCGAGATCAATGGAAGCGAAAAATTAATAGTTATGCTTGATGACGAAGAGGAGACCATTAAAATGGTCTCCGAATATTTTTTGACCAGAGGGTACAGTTTTAAAGGCTTCCGGAACGTATTCGATTTTTTGGCCGGATTAAAGGTGCGCATTCCGGATGTCATCCTTTTGGATATAGTGTTCCCCCAAAGCGTTACCGACGGGTTCGCGATATGCGGTAGACTTAAGGCTGATGAACACTTTTCAGCGATACCCGTCATAATCATCTCCGCGAAAGTCGATGAAAATTCCAAAATAACGGGACTGGACCTCGGCGCGGACGATTACCTGACCAAACCGGTTTCTCTCATCGAATTGGAGCACAGGATAAAAAAATTTTTTCACCGAAAAAACGCGGAAGAAAAAGAGAAAAGATCCCGGCAGGAAAAGGAAAAACAGCTCCAGGAAAATATCGCTAAAATGGAATTTATGACAAAGATCGCTGTGTCGCGTGAAAGTAACATGTCGCCGCTAAAAGCGATCATCAATGATTTATGCAAAGAGTTAGGCAGGCCATCCCCCTA
>CAZOMD010000113.1:0-2535 GCA_964580895.1 uncultured Planctomycetia bacterium
AGCGGCGCCTTCTTCCCCGGTCTCGAGACCGGGGCTTAGCGCCGCGAGGGGTAAACGTATGAAGTTTTGTCGGTGTTTTTCCGGCGCCAAGCCAAGATGACAGAAAAATTCCATTTCCGGGAAATGACCTCGCCGAGAAAAATTCCCGGGGTCAGTTCCCGGAAATGGAATTTTATGGACTTCAAACAAAAAGCCCGAGTCCTCTTTAGACCCGGGCTTTTTATGGAACAAATATCTGTTGCGCCTCAGAACGTCAAGCGGACATCACCCATTATCATGTGCTGGTCATAATCCCTGGCGTTTATATTGGATTCTCTCTGATGGAAACTATATCCTATCCCGGCGATAAGCCATTCCTTCCAGTGGTAGTCAAGCCCCGTACCGAGCGACCACTCGTGGTCGGTCCTCTTTTTAGTTTCGCCCGTGGCTACGGTAGGATACTGGTTAAGGAAATACTGGGCATCGGCTTTTGCCACAAAGTCTTTAGCGAACTGGTACTCAAGGTTAGCAAGAACATGGTAGCCTGTATAATAGTTGTTGTCCGTATATGTCGATTCATATGGTTCACGTATGTATGATAGGGAAAGATCGGTCCTGTCATTCGGTTCATACAAGAGTCCAACTTCAGCAACAGCGTTCGAAAAATCTTTGTGTGTCGAATCGTCGTATGCCTTAAGTTTATACCCTGCTTTCGCTATACCCGTGATCTTGGCGGCAAGTTTACCCTCGAGCCCGGCCATTATCCTGTAAGCGTTGCCATCGCGTCCCGTAGCGTCCGAATACTGCAGATTAGTATACTTGAACTCCAATAGACCCCTTGTCTTGGGCCAAAGCTGCATATACCCGGTTATCCATCCAGAATTATCGTATCTATCGATACTATCGAGAGTATCGCTGAGATAGTCCACGGTAAAGAACTCGTAACCGGTATCGAAATCGAACTTATTAAAATGCCAACCCAGGACAGTTGAGAAATTGTCTTCCTTGCGAAGCGTCCTGCGTTCGAATTCCGTCCCCGCGCGGGACGAAGTGAATTGGAACCTGTTATTCACATCCAGGGAGTAGTTTTTAAAATCGAGGCCGAGCCCGGTATTTACGTCATGGTTGCCGTAATTCTGGTCGTCGTATTTACTGAAGATCCCGACTTCGGCGCTGTAACTGGCCGTAACATTATGTTTTTTGCCGTTGCCGAAAGTATACTCCCCGCCGACGCTTGGGGTAATAACGTGGATGAAATCGTCCTTTTCACTCGCCGGGTCGTAAAAAATATTGCTATCCCATACTTCCTTGAAAGCCACGCCCGGCGTTACCTCCAGATTCCCCTTTTGCCAGGCCTCCGCTGATACGGCACAAAAAGCCACACTCATGATCGCCATTAAAACCATGAATAGAACCGCCAGTTTAGATTTCATATTTCCGGTCTCCCCCCTGTTTTTTGATAACAGTGTGCTTTCTTCCCCACTTTAGCCATTAGTTCGAGGTGCTTACGTCTTTCGTATCATCTATGTCTTTCGGATCGACCTGATCCAAAGAGTCCTGTTCTTTAGCGTCATCTAATATTTCATCTGTCTTTTCATCATCAGCTTCTTCGTCGGCATCTTCGCCCTCTTCTTCCGCGGGTTCCTCTTTTGTCGCTATCGTCTGGACCCAGGCTTCGTATATCTTCTCTTCGTTCGGGCTGAGTTCCGCCGGAGGAGTCGCGCCGCCGTCCTTTTCAACATTGGTCTTCCATCCCTCCGGGATCTGCACTTCCTGGCCTACGGCATTGCCCTGCGCGTCGAGGCCTCGCACATACACCCTGTCCTTAAAGGCCCTGACTACCGTCAAGCCCTGTATAAAATCAACACCCATGCCCGAACCTCTTATGCCGCATACGGCCGTAGGCGTTTTAACCGAAAAAGAAGAACCGGGTTTTAGGTTATCGAAGTTCGCGAACACCGACCCCGCGGGGAGTTCCGCGTTGTCCTTGGTAACCTTGATCTGGGTATCCGCGTTGATCTTAAGAACGTTAAGCCCCTCCGCGTCATACACTATTTCGGCGTATGAATTTGATCCAGCCTTGAGGAGAGATCCTTCTTTCAGTTTCATCCCGACCCAGGGGGTTATCCAAGTGCCATCCCCTTTTGTGTCCACTTTGACATCACCTTTCAATTTGATGATCGCCGCCTCATATACGCTATTAACGCTGGCGTATGAAGACACGGCAAATGAAAGAACGCACACAAAGGCCAAGACAAGAAAAGCTATTTTCTTTAACATACTAGTTCTCCTTTGGATTGGATACTCTATTTCCAGTAAAAAATTTTGCGTTGGTTAGTAAAAAGTTAGCATATAAAACAGCTTTTGTCAAATCAACATCTCATATTTATTCCGCGTAATGTTAATTAAAAGCAAGAACTGACTCTCAGTTTTCGTAATAGCTCAGCTATCCGCGGAACAAACTATATAGCTGGATAGACCGTTACCGCATAAGCTGTCTTGGTATTCTTCCAGGGGCGTAAAATTTTTTCCTGCGAAAAATTTTACTCTACACTC
>CAZOMD010000114.1:0-2486 GCA_964580895.1 uncultured Planctomycetia bacterium
ACCAAGAACGAGACGGCGCAATACATTTTGGTCCTACCGCCAAATATAACGGTCATAACACGTTCGTATGCGGGGCGGCCGGGACCGGCAGGAACACCCAGGTAATGAAAGCCGTCGGGGACATAGCTTCGCGTGAAAAAACTCCGGATGACTGGATATACGTGTTTAACTTTACGCATGAGGATGAGCCGATAGCTATAAAACTTCCGGCGGGACGCGGCATAATATTCAAAAAGGATATGGAAGAACTCGTGGCCGAACTGCGGACGGAGATACCGAAAGCGTTCGAAAGCGAAGATTATGAAACCAGAAGACAGGATCTTTTGAAAGATTACAAGAAAAAACGCGATGAAACCCTGGAGGAAATAGAAAAAAACGCTTACGAGGAGGGTTTTGTGCTAAAGCAGACAGCTACGGGGGTGATCCTCGTGCCGAGGATTGACGACCACCCTATGAGCTCGGAAGAGTTTGAGCGGCTGTCCGAAAATAAAAAGGAGAAGATAGAAAAAAAGAAACATGACATGCATATCCGCATTGAACAGGTTCTCGGCGAAGTGAGGACCATGGAAAAGAACGTGAAGGTGAGGATAAAAGACCTCGAGAAAGAGGTGGTGCTGTTTTCCGTAAAACACATAATAGACGAATTAAGGTTCAAATACAGAGAGTTTGAGAATATTGTTCAATACCTTAACCGTGTCCAGGAGGATGTCGTCGGGGATATTGATCTTTTCAAAGAAGAAGAGGAACAGCCTAATCTCCCGTTCTTTCCGATGAAAGGTTCCCCCAAAAAAGCTTCCTTTAAACGGTATGAGGTAAATCTTCTTGTCGACCACAGGCATTCCCAGGGCGCCCCGGTCGTAACCGAGCCTAATCCGACATATTATAACATTGTGGGAAGGATCGAATATATGTCGCATTTCGGTTCCATGACCACTGATTTTACCATGATCGCCCCGGGCGCGCTTCATAAGGCTAACGGCGGGTATATTATACTTCAAGCCATGGACGTTTTAAGCAGTTTTATGGCTTGGGACGCCCTAAAAAGAGCTATACGTAACCGTGAAGTAAAAGTGGAAGATATAAACGAACAATTCCGTCTTGTATCGACAACAAGTTTGAAGCCCACCCCGATACCACTGGACCTAAAGATAGTGATGATAGGGCCCCCATGGCTGTACCAAATACTTTACAAATATGACGATGATTTTCGAAAGATGTTCAAGATCAAAGCCGATTTTGACATCGAGATGGATTGGGAAACCAATATGATAAAAAAATACGCGTCGTTCATAAAAGTGCGATGCGAGGAAGAAGGACTAAGGCCCTTTGATAAAAGCGCGGTGGCTAAAATAGTTGAGTACGGTTCGCGGCTTACCGAGGATAAGGAAAAATTGAGCGCGCGTTTTATGTATATCGCCGATATCTTGAGGGAAGCGGATTATTGGGCCGCCAGGGACGGTTCGGAGCATATAAAGGCCATGCATGTCATGAAGGCCATCGACCAGAAAATTTACCGTTCCAGCATGATAGAAGAGAAAATAGAGGAACTTATAACCCAGGGTACTATCATGATAGATATCAAGGGCGAGAGGGCCGGGCAGGTGAATGGTCTGGCGGTCATTGATATCGGGGATTACGCGTTCGGTAAGCCTTCGCGTATAACCGCAAGGACATACATGGGAAGAAAAGGGGTCATGGATATCGAACGGCAGGTGGAGTTGGGCGGCAGGCTGCATTCGAAAGGCCTGCTTATACTAAGCGGGTATCTCGGGGAAAAATTCGCGCAGGAAGAACAGTTGAGCCTTACCGCGAGTATTTGTTTTGAGCAATCCTACGATGGAGTGGAAGGGGACAGCGCTTCGAGTACTGAAGCTTATTGTATACTCTCGTCGCTTTCCGGGGTCCCCTTAAAACAATATGTCGCTGTAACGGGATCGATGAACCAGCATGGGATGATACAGCCTATCGGCGGCGTAAATGAAAAGATAGAGGGGTTCTTCCATGTCTGTAAGGTCGAAGGACTTACCGGGGAACAAGGGGTCATGATCCCCGAAAGTAATGTTAGACATCTTATGCTGAATGACGATGTTGTGGAAGCTGTTAAAGCCGGTAAGTTCCATATCTGGGCTGTCAACACCATCGATGAAGGGATAGAGATACTGACCGGCAAAAAGGCGGGGGAAAAGGACGCTAAAGGGAAATATCCCAAAGGCACTATTAACTACTTGGTAAGCGAAAAGCTGAAGGGTTATTCCAATAAGATAGACGGGAAAGACAAAAAGAAGAAAAATTCAAAAAAATCTAAACCATCCTCAAAAAAGAAAAAATAACGTTAAAGGTAAAGATGAGGATGTGCGGCAGGCTTAGTCCGGCAGAGGAGGGTATTATGGATATACGGATCATGAAAGGGGTTTCAGTTTTTGTAACGCTGGTTTTATGTTTCGCGGCTGAAGGTTCCGGCCGTAGTGCGGGAGGGATATAAGATA
>CAZOMD010000115.1:0-2438 GCA_964580895.1 uncultured Planctomycetia bacterium
GTGAGCGGAGGATAAAGGGAGTCTTGGTAAGAGTGACGTGAGTGCCCACGAAAAACGCCGTCACGCTTAACATAGAGCCGGGTGGCATTATGTTTGGCGTGGCACTCATCTGCTGAATTGCTCCTTATTTATCACAGTTTTGTCTTATTATCCTCGTGAATTTTAACAACTTTAGCCGGAACTCCGACCGCGGTGGAATTATCGGGCACATCCTTTATCACAACCGCGTTCGCGCCTATCTTTACATTGTTCCCCAACCGTATGGCCCCTATCACCTTCGCGCCGGTATGGATATATACGTTGTCGCCTATTGCCGGAGAACCGCTATAGCCGTCACCGCGCTCGCCTATAGTGACACCGCTGCCTATATTGAAGTTGCATCCTGCCTTAACATCCGGATGCAACCTAATGTCGCCGGTATGCCCTATATATAGTCCCGGGCCTATATCCGTGCTCGCGCTGATCGCGACGCCTAAAAAGATCTCGGAAAACTTATACAAGAAGAACGCGATCAACCTTAAAAAAATCTTCAGTATCGGTACTTTGATAAGATAAAGACCCCTGCCTAACCTGTAAAAAATAGTCGCCCAAACCCCCAATTCGAACATAAAATAGAACAAGTCCGACAGAGATCTAACCTTCCATCTTTTCAGGTCCTCGCCTAAATATTTAATTTGCTGAAACATATCATCCATCCTAAAAAGTTAAACTATAGTTTTTCTATATCACAATCACCGATGGTTATGAACCAGTTCTCCGGCCGCGTAAAATATTCCTTATCCGGGACGCTATTCTTCAAATATATGTAAAAATCCTTGGTTTCCGGACGTTTTACAAACCCGGATTTCTCCAATGTCCCAGTATACATATTATTCTCAAGCGTCACAAAGACCACTGAATCCTTGTTAGCTTTTTTAAAATGTCTCACAATGCCCGCTATGAGGAACTGTAGGGCCCTTTCATCGAGCGCGAGCATATCGACTATATACCCGATATTGCCGCTTGCCTCAAGCGCCGCGAACCCATAAACCTTGTTGTTATCCTTTAAACAGTAAAGGGCTCTATCCGCGTTCGGCGAGTCGACATATTTCCACTGTAGATATTCTTTATTTTTCTCGGTCATGATCTTTTGGGATAACCGCGCTTTACATTCGTTCCAAAAGATGTCAAATTCATCCCCGCATCTTTCGACCTTTTCGAATCTTTGCCACTTAACCCCGAATATCCATGTTTCCCGCGAGAATAACTTCGCCGCTAAATTAATGCCCGCGCTTATTATCTTTGATAAAAATTCCGCTTTTATGTAGCGTTTTACAAGGTATGTGAAATCCAGCGGTTTTGTCATCCGGATAATATTTCCCACATGTATGCCGTTATTCTTTTTGTGCACCATCACACCGTTACTGTTAGGGAACGCGAAACAGATATCATTGGACGATCTTCTGAATTCATCCAAAGACATAGAATCTATGGTCTGCCCTCTGTATTCCAGTTTGATGAACATGTCCACCCATTGGTTTGCTTTATACAGTCTATCTCCCGCGCGTAACCTCCACGGCATGAACATGTTAATAGCGACAACTTCATTGCCGCCACTCTCGGATTTCAGGATAAGAGTCTCTCCGCACGGATTATTGTTGAATTTCCAACCGTAGAGAGCATCGACATCTTTCTCCATCCAGGAATTCGCTCCCAAAAATGATTTTATCTTCCCCTCATCGGGCCTCTCGGCGCGAGTTAATGTCCAGTCGGTTTTCCTCTCTATTTTTACTCTAGCCATCGCAAACCACTCCCTTATAAGAGATCGCCGAGCATTTACATCTCGCTTCTTCTTCTCTTTGCGCGGAAGGCTTTCTTAAGAACGCTCTTGTAATGTTAAACACGAACTCGGGCATAGTCCCGGCCGGGCTTAATCTTCGCAAAGCGTACCTGTCAGACTCCCGCCCGTTTATCCCGTATACGGCTGTTGATATGCTTTCAAATCCTATTCTCTCACAATAGGCCTTAAGATCTTCGCTGAAATCATCCGCGTTCCCATAAGGAAAAGCGAAATGTTTTACCTTTACTTTTAATTGTTCCTCGATCGTTTTTCTTGACCCTAAGATCTCCTTTTTAGCTTCATCCAGCGGCATCCTGGAAAGCACCGGATGCGTGAGCGTATGCGCCCCGAAAGATACACCTGACCGGGACATCTCTTTGATCTCCGCCCAGGTAAGCATCTTGAGCTCCCCGGTATTATGCCGGCCCGCCGTCCCAACGATCTCATCTACGACCCGGGTCCTTACTTCGTGCGCTAATCCATGAAGCTCGGTAATTATGTTTATGAAGGCTTCTCTTTTTAAAACTTTGCTTTTAAGATCAAATTCACGGTCACCAAAATATGTGTTTATCCTTATAGCTTGCCGGTCCGTATTCTTACTGGCCTGCTCTATCTCCCC
>CAZOMD010000116.1:0-2405 GCA_964580895.1 uncultured Planctomycetia bacterium
CTTCTAACTTCTTTTCCACGACTCTTTGAATCTCTGACTCTTCGCTGCCGAACCGACAAACAGGCTAACTGGCTAACCGGCAAACCCACGCCGTCCTACGTCTAACGTCCCACGGATCTTCTTGCCTCTTGCTTCTCTCTTCCGACTCTGACTCTTTGAATCTCTGACTCTTCACAACCGAACCGGCTAACTGGCTAACCGGCAAACCGGCTAACTAAAGTATCCCTTTACTCGACGGTATCTCGTCTGACCTTCGCGGGTCTATCCGCGTAGCCACGCCTAACGCTATGCCAAACGCCTTGAACACCGCCTCAAGATAGTGGTGCAACGCATCGTCTCCGCTTTCTTCGCCTGTTATCGCGACATGAAGGTTTATACATAGCTTGTTGGCAAAACTTTCCAAAAGGTCTTTCCCCAGGTGCAGGGAATACCCTTCGCCTTTTATGTCAGCTTCATTAGACCCCGACCTGTTATCCGTAAATTTGAACGCCGGCCGGTTCGAAAGGTCTACTAGAACCTTGGCGCTCACCTTATCCATCGGCACTTCGGCCGAAGCCGTCCTCACTATTCCGCGGCATTCACCTAGCGCTTTCTTAAACGACTCGCCCAGAGATAACCCTATGTCCTCGTTAAGATGATGTTTGTCGACCCCAGTGTCTCCGGTAGCTTTAAGCTCTATATCAAAATAACCATGATATCCAAAAAGCGTAAGCATGTGGTCCAAAAAACCTATCGACGTGTTAATGCTCGTTTTTCCGGTACCATCGACATTAAGGACCGGGATCTCGATAGATGTTTCCTTCGATTTCCTCACATAATTCGTCCTTCTTGTTTTTTCGCTCTTTTTCTTAAAAATACACATATCATCCTCCTAAAACTTACCGCGGGATCCTCCACAAAAAACCGACCACCGGAACTATTCACATCTTATCTTGACCGATTCCCAATGCTTTTCCAGCTTTTCGAGCCCCGCCAGCTCCTGAACCCACGGGGCGGAATTTGAAAGCGCTTTCCGGGAATACGATATAATGTGCGAACTTTTTATGAACGTCCTCAGATTAAGCCCGGATGAATATTTCGCGGTGCCGCCGGTCGGCAACACATGGCTCGGTCCCGCGATATAATCGCCGATGGCTACGGGCGAATACTGCCCGAGAAAAATAGCACCGGCATTGGTTATATACTTCAAGAGCCGTTTCGGCGATTTGAGCATAAGCTCGAGATGCTCCGGCGCCATAAGGTTAGCCACATTCGCGGCTTCCTCAAGGTTCTTTACTTTTATTATGTACCCTCTTATATCCGGATCTTTATGTAAAGCGTCGAATATTTTTTTTGCCGGGGTCACCAATATAGAAAGCCCCTTGTGGTGCTCCGCCTGAGCCTGTAGATCTTTTTTTAGATAATCAACGTTCACATGCTGATTGGCTATAATAAGCACCTCACTCGGACCCGCGAGCATGTCGATATCGCAATACCCGAAAACCTGGCGCTTGGCCTCCGTCACGTATTCATTCCCGGGCCCGACTATCTTGTCCACCTTCGGCACCGTCTTGGTCCCAAAGGCAAGAGCGGCTATGGCCTGGGCCCCGCCGACTTTGTATATCTCATCTACGTTCAATAAATTCGCTACAACCAGTATATGCGGGTCTATACTACCGTACTTGTTCGGGGGTGAAACCATTATCACTTTCTTGACCCCGGCTATCTTAGCCGGAAGAACGGTCATATATACGCTCGAGACCAAAGGCACTGTCCCACTGGGGACATAAACCCCAACATTTTCTATAGGCGCGAACTTCTCCCCGAGTTCGATGCCGGACTCGTGCTTTATCGTCCATGACCTCGGCACCTGGTTAGTGTAAAACTTGTGTATATTCCTTATGATCTCCTTGAGGGTATTGACCATCTCGGGCTTTATGTCCCGATATGCCCCGCTTATCTCGAATTCGGTGACTTTAAGGTCTTTCCTTTTCATGTCCACTTTGTCGAATTTTTTTGTATACCGGAGGAGCGCCCTGTCACCTTCAACACGTACAGATTCTATCATTTTGGATACTTTCTGTTCAAGGCGTATCCTGCCTTTATCTTTTCTTCCCACCAAGCCGTTAAATATCTTACTCCCCACTTTAACGCTTCTCATATCAACCCCTTTTCCCCACAAGACCCCTTATGAAGTTCATCCCTTCCTCGATAGCGGAATTAAGCCCGTCCGGATAATTCCCGCCGGCCTGCGCGAAAGTCGGCCTACCTCCTCCGGAACCGGCTATTTTAACCGCGGCATGTTTAACTATCTCCCGCGCGTCAAGCCCTTTTGCCGCGATCTCTTCGGCAACGGTACAGATAATATACGCCGACCCGCCTTCTTCCCCACCAAGAAGTATTATCGATGCGTACGTTTTGCCCTC
>CAZOMD010000117.1:0-2395 GCA_964580895.1 uncultured Planctomycetia bacterium
AACAATTAACGCTTGTTACTAAAAATTCACTTGCTTAACGGGGTGCAGTACATAAATATCAAAAAACCGAAAGGTCAGAAGATTAATTTTGGATCTTAGACTTTTAGACGTTAGACTTTGGACTTTTCAACCATTGAACAAGCTGACCGGAGAACTAAAAATGGGAAATATAATCATCAAAAAAGGCGATATAACCAAAGAAGATGTTGACGCGATCGTCAACGCGGCTAACACCGGATTAAGAGGCGGCGGGGGAGTGGACGGCGCGATCCACAGGGCGGCTGGGCCGCTGGTCATGGAAGAATGCCGTCGCATAGGCGGGTGTAAGACGGGCGAAGCCGTTATTACCGGAGCCGGGAAGCTCTCCGTGAAGAGGATAATCCACACACCCGGGCCTGTATGGAACGGCGGGAATAGGGGAGAACCGGAACTTCTCAGGGCATGCTATAGGAACAGCCTCGACCTGGCTAAGCGTAACGGTCTTAGGACAATAGCGTTCCCGTCTATAAGTACCGGTGTTTACGGTTATCCGATAGAAAAGGCATGTGTTATAGCGCTGGAAGAGGGGTTCGCGCGGAAGGATGATTTTAACGAGATACGTTACATATGTTTCAGCGATAACGATTATCGGGTATATCTGGGAATTTTTAGGACATTCGAACAAATGAGTAAAGCGTAAAATACCATGAAACCGGAAACCATTAAATATATCCTCGATAATATCGGGCGGAGGTCCGTAAAGCAACTGGCGGCGGAATTAGGATTAAGGGAGAAGCATATAAAAACTATTTTGGAAAAGGGGAAAAGTAAAAATATCCCGAAGGTATCGGAAAGAACCAGGCCGCGGAACGAAAAAAGGCCCATTGGTAAAAAGGCGGCCCTATTGTTATTCGCTTCGATAATCATCGCGGGTTTCGCGGTTTATTTCAATGTGGTCAACGGGCCTCTCATTTTTGATGATGAAGTGCTGGTCGAAGACAATGAGCTTATAAGGGATATACACAATGTGCCGGTGTTTTTTAAGAAAGATATATGGGCTAAGGATGTTAACTCCCAGCCGGTTTCTAATTCGTATAGGCCGTTGCAAATGACGACATACGCGATAGATCACCTGATCGGCGGGGAAGCCCCTTTTATCTATCATCTAAGCAATGTGCTGTTGCATATCGTCAATAGCGGTATAATCTTCGTCCTTGTGTGGCGTGTCTCAAAAAATATTTTTACAGCTTACTTTACGGCTTTACTGTTTACGGTGCATCCGGTCAATACCGCGTGTGTTTCTTACGTGTCAGGGCGAGCCGATGTCCTATCGGGCATGTTTATGCTTCTATCGGTCTTTCTATTTGTGGTCTATAGCGAAAAAAAGAACAAGATATTATTGTTGACGTCGGTAGTATCGTACATGGGGGCCATTTTTACGAAGGAGTACGCGATATTGGCAGTGCCACTGGTCATTGTTATGTATAACTGGACATATGAAAAAAGAAAAGTTTTCGATCTGCGGAATTATATCTTTTATGCGGCACCCCTGGCGGGATATCTTTACGCTAGGACCAACGCTTTGAACAACATCGTGCCCATCGATCTGGAATTGGCCGGCTTCAGCGTGTTGCCGAGGGTCATGACTTCTTTGAAGACGCTGTTCATAGACATAAGGATACTGCTGGCGCCATACGATCTTCATTTCGGACGGACTACCAAAATAGAATATTCATTCCCGGGCAGCGAAGAAGCTGTTCTTGCTGTCATCGGGTTAACGATGATGCTTGTGACGCTAAAGGTTTTTTTGGGGAAGTGGCGTAACAATAAGAGGACATCTGACGGGCTGATATTTTTCGGCGGCTCCTGGTTTCTTGTCTCGATGCTGCCTCTTATCAATATCGTGCCGCTGCAAGCGTTCCTTTCGGATAACTGGCTGTATTTCCCGGCGATCGGGGTGTATCTTATAATCGCGGTGATATTAGACAATGTAAGGGGGAGATTTTTTCGCGGCAGGATCATGAAGGGCTTGATATTAGCGCTCGTCGCGGGCCTCTTCATCCAATACGGCGTTGCCACTATCGAGAGGAATAAGGATTACCTGGACGTGGTAAGGTTCTATCTGTCAAATCTGAAATGGCGGCCTTCTGTGAAATTTTACGGAGCGTTGGGGGACATATATACCGAAAGAAAAGGATATGACCAAGCTATAAAATATCTTTAAAAAGGCGTAGAAGTGAACAATATGTACCCTTCTCAGGATGTTATTCAGGTGTATTATAACCTTGGGCTAGTGTGTTTAGAAACGAAAGAGGATGATAAGGCGATAAAGGCTTTTGAGAAAGTGATAAGCTCCGATGAGGAAATCGTCCAGGCCATCGCCAATAACGAGGACCGAGAATACAATATCGGCGTT
>CAZOMD010000118.1:0-2057 GCA_964580895.1 uncultured Planctomycetia bacterium
TAGGCCTGACCGGCAAGTTGCTGGATAGACGTGGCGGCGAAATAGAAATAGGTCATAGGCCTCATCGAAAAGGGAAAGAAAATGGCGAAAAAGGCAAAAACTGCGAATATCAGGATCCGATTGAAATCGTTTGATCACAAGCTGTTGGACATTTCAATGGAGGAGATCGTTGAAACGGTTAAGAAGACAGGAGCAACAGTCAGGGGGCCGGTGCCGTTACCTACAAAACGGGAACTTTTTACGGTTTTACGGTCACCTCATGTTGATAAGAAGTCTCGCGAGCAATTTGAGCTTAAGACGCATAAGAGGCTTCTGGATATCGTGGATCCGACCGCGAAGACCATCGATGCTCTGAGAAAATTGGATCTTCCGGCGGGTGTTGATGTCGAAATAAAGCAATAAGCGGAGTTAAGGTTAGTTTTGACAAAACCGATAGTTATTGTGTGTAGCTATTGGGGTGCGTAGAAGAGTGGTATTCTGAGTCAAATGAAAATAATTTTGGAAGAGGCTAAGATGGTTCCGGGCATTCTAGGAAAAAAAATAGGGATGACGCAAACTTTTAAGGAAGACGGTACACGTGTGTCCATAACGGTTCTTGAAGCCGGGCCGTGTTTTGTGCAGGCGGTCAAGAAGGTCGACAAGGACGGGTATAACGCCGTACAGATAGGTTATGGCGACGCGAAAGAGAAGCGCGTTAAAAAACCGCAGAGGGAGTATTTGAAGGCGAACAAACTGCCATTCAAAAGGTTCGTGCGGGAGATAAGATGTAGCGGAGAACCCGACGTAAAGATAGGCGATTCGGTCACGAATGAAATATTCCAAAAAGGCGATTATGTAGATATAATCGGAGTTTCAAAAGGTAAAGGTTTTCAAGGCGGGATGAAACGGTGCGGGTGGGTCGGAGGCGATGCCACTCACGGGTCGATGTCTCACCGTGCGCCGGGGTCGATAGGCTCAAGCGCTTTCCCGTCAAGGGTTTTGAAAGGACACGGGATGCCGGGGCATATGGGCAGCAACATCAACACTGTCCAGAACCTTGAGGTTGTCGACGTTGATATAAAGAACAATATTTTAACAGTAAAAGGCGCAGTACCCGGTTCAAACGGCACATATCTTGTAATAAAGTACGCTAAGAAAAAGCCGATTGCGCCGCGTAAGGCTAAAAATCAAAGTGAGAAAGAAAAAGATGGAGAAGAGAAAGAAGAATCTAAAGGATAAGCGGGAACAAGTGAACGCAAGATTATCGGTTTATGGTCTTGACGGGAAAGTTGTCGATAGCATCCAACTTGACGAAGAATTATTTGACGGCCAAGTGAATAAAGCGCTTCTCTACGACGTGATAAAGATGTATCAGGCGAATATGCGCAAAGGCACGGCTTCGACTAAAACTCGCGGTGAGGTGTCGGGCGGTGGTGTTAAACCGTGGAAACAGAAGGGGACAGGAAGAGCCCGGGTCGGTTCTACCAGAAATCCGGTATGGCGGCACGGGGGGATCGCGTTCGGACCCAAACCGAGGGATTTCAGCTATTATATGCCGAAAAAGGCGCTTAGGAAGGCTTTACTGTCTAGCTTGAATGCGCGATTAGTGGAGAATATGATAAAGCCCATAGTTAAGATAGAGCTGGACGCCGCTAAAACAAAAAAGATCCAGACGATGTTGAATAATCTCAAGATCGAGGGGAAAACCCTGTTAGTGGTTGACAGCCTTTCAGATACCGTAAAGCGTTCCTCCCGTAACATTAAGAAGGTAAGTCTTATGGAGGGGAGAAACCTTAACGCCAGGGATGTACTCGTTAACGAATCTTTAGTGATAGAACGGGAAGCACTTGAAAAATTGACCGAGAGGCTAAGATGAAAACGTCATACGATATTATAAAGAACATCATACGGACTGAAAAGGGCGCTGATCTCATGACTTTCAACAAATATCTCTTCAATATCGATAAGCGCGCCAACAAGATCGAGGTAAAGAACGCGGTAGAGGAATTGTATAAAGTGAAAGTGGAAAAAGTGAACATAATGAACGTCAAGGGCAAGAGGAAGAGAGTAAGGTATCA
>CAZOMD010000119.1:0-2043 GCA_964580895.1 uncultured Planctomycetia bacterium
TCTTTCCTTATCCACATGCGTGTATATCTGCGTCGTTGATATATCCGCGTGCCCCAGCATCTCCTGCACACCCCTCAGCTCCGCTCCCCCCTCAAGGAGATGGGTCGCGAACGAGTGCCTCAGAGTATGCGGGGTTATGTTCTTTTTTATTCCGGCCTCTCGCGCGTACTTCTGTATCATCTTCCACAGGCTCTGCCTTGAGAGAGGCCTGCCAAGTTTAGACAAAAATAGATGCGTATCGCTGTTCTTCTGCCCTAGCCGCGGCCTCACTTTTTCAAGATACTTCGCGACCGCTTCCCTTGCCGCGCCACCGACCGGCACTATCCGCTGCTTTCCGCCTTTTCCAGAACACTTAACAAAACCCGCGTCTAGATTTATATCGGACGTTTTGAGCGTCTTGACCTCGGATACCCTTAACCCGGTCGCGTACATCAGTTCAAGAATGCCCTTATCCCTTACCCCTGCCCAGCCTTTTTTAGGAGGGGTTTCAAGAAGAACCTCTACCTCTTCACGGCTAAGCACATCCGGTATTTTTTTCCAGGTACGCGGCGTTTCAACGGTCGAAGCCACGTTTTCCCTGACTATTTGTTCCGCGGTCAGATATTTCCAGAACGTCTTAAGCGCGGCGAGGTGGCGAGCCACCGACGAAGCCGAAAGGCCCGTGTCTTTCAAAAAAAGGAGATACCCCGTCAGATCTTCCCTCTTCAGGGCGGAAAGTTTTTCCGCTTTGTTCCGAAGGTACCCGGAGAATCTTTGCAGGTCTCTGCGGTAGGCCTGGATGGTGTTGGGACTTACTCCTCTTTCCATCTCCAGAAAAAAAAGGAAACTATCGATATGTTCTTTCATGCATAGCCCCGGATGTCATTCATACGAACACTAACTTAAATAATGGTTGTATCTACGCTCGTGTTCTATAGTCGTTTCCGGACCATGCCCAGGGTAGACCTTTATACTATCCGGAAGGGCCATTATCTTCTCTCGCAGGCTCCGGCTTAACGCCGCGTTATCTCCTCCCGGGAGATCCGTCCTCCCGACACCTTCAAGAAAAAGAAGATCCCCGGTGACTAATACATCTCCGCATTTCAGGGAAATGCTTCCGGGGGTATGCCCAGGCGTATGGATAACGGCAAGTTCTATTTCCCCGACACCGATAACGTCACCGTCTTCCAAAAGCCTGGCCGCTTTCACCCCAGTCTCAAATCCTATCTCCGCCAAATACGCCAAGTTCCGCGAAGGATCCCCTAGGCAGAGCGCGTCGAGCCTGTGTATGTAGACCGGATACCCAAAAGGACCGTCCCCCATAATATGATCGGCATGCCCGTGCGTGTTAATAGAAGCGACGATATCGATTTTCTCTTTTTCGATATGTTTTTTTATCCTGCCCGAAAACGCGCCCGGATCGATAAGCACTCCTTTTCTCTCCGTTTTCCCGTACACAAGGTAGCAATTTGTGAACAATGGCCCGAGGGCGTATTTATTAACTACTATCGCGCTAGTCTTTTCTGAACTCATCCCGTATATATTCCCTTATCTTGGTGTACGAAAATTTGCTTTTGACCTCTTTGCCTAAAATCTCCAATTTCCTTCTTATCCTCACAGCGTTACCGGGAGTTATCTTAGCGCTCTTTATTTCCCGTTCTACCTGCGCGAAATCGTCAACAATAGGCTTGAGCTCGTCGCCCTTGGCGTCATTCAGCATCCCGTACATATCCATTAGACTCGACACTTCCTGCTCGACAGCCATCACTTTCTTTTTATGGCTGGTCTCCGAGAGCACTTCCAAAAGCTCTTTATGCCAGCTCTTCCAGAAGATATACCGTTTTGTATACAGATCAAGGCTCGGTTTAACATCATAGGCCGTTACGGCCTGATAACGCCGGATATTTTCATCTTCTCCCTTCGGCTTACGGATGAACTTGTCCCGTAGTTGCGCGCATCCCGGAACTGAAAGCAGAACAACCGCCGCTAGCGCTCCCGTTAAGCTCCTCACCGAACAAAATTTCTTTCCCATATCCACTCCTTAACTATATATTTTAAAAAACC
>CAZOMD010000120.1:0-1959 GCA_964580895.1 uncultured Planctomycetia bacterium
GGTATGAGCGTAAGATGGATGAACATCGTGTTGGAGGCGCCTTCCTCTAAAGAAAACTGCCGTATCGCCTCAAGGAACGGCAGCCCCTCTATATCTCCGACAGTCCCGCCTATTTCCACGATGACCACATCGATCTTTTTGTCCTTCCCGACATTTCTTATGCCGCTCTTTATTTCGTCGGTTATGTGCGGGATGACCTGAACGGTATTGCCGAGATATTTCCCCTGTCTTTCTTTCGTGATAACGGAAAAATATACCTTGCCGGTCGTTATATTGTTCGCTTTTCCGAGTTCGGCAGCGGTAAACCTCTCATAATGCCCAAGGTCCAGGTCAGTCTCGGCCCCGTCATCGGTCACATACACTTCGCCGTGCTGATACGGGTTCATCGTACCAGGGTCTACGTTTATGTAAGGATCGCATTTTATGATGGATACTTTGAGCCCGTGAGTTTCGAGAATTTTACCGATGGAGGCCGACGCTATACCTTTACCCAGACTTGATACCACGCCGCCTGTCACAAAGATGTATTTTGCCATATAGCCCTCCGTTTTATGACATCAAAAATAAGATCATTGAAAGCCTTTTTACCGGCACCGAGAATATCGCTACAGACGGCGTTTCAATAGGCGGGTCCTGTCGGCGTCCATTCTGCGCGCATCTGATTCGCCGAAACTTTAGTGGCGGCAAATCATGCTGTGCTCGAATACCCGCCGCCACCCGCCTATAACATCAAATCCTTTTTCAATAGTCTCAAGTTCCCAAAAGACCAAGACTTATGTCATTCTCTTTCTTTATAAAACAATCTGCTCTCTGTAATACTCCTGTAAAGACTTAACTCCCAAAGAAAGTTTCAGCATTGATTCTATGCCGTTCACCGAGGCCTGCGCGCCTGAAAGTGTCGTTATGCAAGGTATCCCCCGCATAACGGACGCGCTCCGGATAATAGCCCCGTCACTATGCGGTTTTTTACCCGAGGTCGTGTTAATTATAAGATCGATCCTGCCTTCTCTCACAAGATCAAGAACATCGGGTTTGCCCTCATGCATCTTCTTGACCGTTTCCACTTTCATATTGTTGTTCTTCAATATCTTCGCGGTGCCTTCCGTGGCCACGATCTCAAAACCAAAATCATACAGTTTTTTAGCGAGGAACACGATATTACGCTTATCACTGTCCTGAACCGAGATAAAAACCCGTCCCTTGGGCGGCAATATCTGTCCCGCTCCGGCCTGTGCCTTGACAAAAGCCGTGCCGAAATTCTTGGATATCCCCATGACCTCCCCGGTCGACATCATCTCGGGTCCGAGAAGAATATCCACACCGGAAAATCTTGAGAACGGCAGGACTGATTCTTTCACGCTTGTGTAATTAAGACGCCGCATCGGATCGCCGAGCCCCATTTCACGTATCTTCACCCCTGCCATGACCCTGGCCGCGCATTTGGCCAAAGGCACTCCGGTAGCCTTTGACACGAAAGGCACCGTCCTGGAAGCGCGGGGGTTAACCTCGAGAACATATACATCGCTGCCCGGCACGGCAAACTGTATATTCATGAGACCTTTTATAGAAAGCGCCTTAGACAATTGCTCGGTCTGCTTTTTTATTTCCGCCACTATGCTGTCCGGAATGGTGTGAGGAGGAAGAGCGCAGGCGGAATCCCCGGAGTGTATCCCGGCTTCTTCTATATGTTCCATTATCCCCCCGATAACAGTATCCTCTCCGTCCCCTAGAGCGTCAACATCTATCTCAATAGCGTTCTGGAGAAATTTATCGATAAGTACCGGATGTCCGGGCGAAACATCAACCGCTTTCTGTATGAAATTCTTGATCGATTCTTCGTCATAAACTATTCTCATGGCCCTGCCGCCCAGAACGTACGACGGTCTCACGACAACGGGATACCCTATCATCCTAGCCTTCTCAAGCGCTTCTTCCACAGAGTTGGCCGTCCCGTTCGAC
>CAZOMD010000121.1:0-1737 GCA_964580895.1 uncultured Planctomycetia bacterium
ATGACAGTGAGCCCCCAAACAATACATGATTTTGTAATGCGGAATAAATGCCGCCGATAATTGTAGTCATCGCAATAATAAAACCAAAAACAATCCCCAGCACCGATTTAGTGCTATCAGCGTAAACCACCGCCCTTTCGAGACTATGCCTATGTTGTGTTTGCAACTCAAATTCGTTGAGAATTCTATCAGCGGCCCCAGGCACAATATTATTATATTGTTCTAGTATGCGAGGATGCGGGAGTGGACCAGAAAAATGTTCTGATATCTCTACGCTTCTAGATATAAGTTGCCTAGACTCCTTCTCTTTAGATTTATCAGTTCGATCCGGCGGATTCATAGATTTTTATAGCCCGCTTCATATCGCCTCCGATAACCGACCAATCAGCTTGTAGGGATTTAAAATCCGCCTCCTTTGCTGTTTGATCCGAATTATATTTATCTTCGATGGCTGATAAATCAATTATCGTAGCGATACCCTCAATAAAAGACGGCCTTTTCTTAAAAAGCCTTAAACTGCCAAAACTATAATGAGTATCATTCATAGCTTATATGTCTACATTATACCATCTAACCAGCAAATTAATAAAGTTTTGATCTGCGGTCTCTATCTCCTAAGATTATTTTATCTCAATACGCCCTATTACTTGATCTCGATTCCCATAGAACGTGCCGTACCGGCAACGATATTCATCGCGGCGTCTACGTCATTGGCATTCAGGTCTTCCATTTTGCGCTCGGCGATCTCGCGCAATTTGTCTTTTGTGATCGAGCCGACTTTACCGGTCAGAGGATTGGCGGCGCCCTTATCCACGCCGGCCGCTTTTCTTAACAGGTCGGAAGCCGGAGGAGTTTTGAGCTTAAAATCATAAGTGCGGTCTATGTAGACGGTTATTTCAACGGGGATGATGTCGTTGACCTTGTCTTTGGTCGCGTCATTGAACTTGGCGCAAAATTCGCCGATATTAAGGCCTTGCTGGCCCAATATAGGACCGATCGGAGGGGCGGGGTTCGCCTTTCCGGCCGGAATTTGCAATTTGATTACTGTTTTGATCGCTTTTGCCATGGTTGGATTATACCACACTCACCTTTCGGGGAAAATTAGATATGTATAATAGACTAACAAATCCTCCTGATTTTGCAACTGCGACAACATAGTGATAAGGTGAGGGGTTAAGAAAAATATAGTACATTCGACCCAACGGTCTCAGTATTTCCTCGCTCACGCTCGTCAATCGCTTCGCTTCTTATTTTTCTAAATCTTCTTTACCTGTAAGAAATCAAGCTCTACGGGGGTCTCGCGTCCGAAGATGGAAACCAGGACTTTTACCTTGCCGCGCTCGGCATCCACGCCGCCCACCTTGCCTTCGTAGTCTTTGAACGGGCCGTCGGTGATGCGGACTATGTCGCCCTCCGAAACATCAAATTTGTCTTTGGGCTCCTCGGCTTTCATACGCTTAAAGAGCGAGTCCACCTCTTCCTTGGACAGGGGGGTCGGGGTCGTGCCCGATCCGACAAAGCCGGTAACACGCGGGGTGTTTCGCACCACGTACCACGAATCATCGGTTACGATCATCTCCACCAAAACATATCCGGGATAAATTTTTTCTTCGGTGGTTCTGCGCTTGCCGCCTTTTATTTTTATGCGTTTTTCCGTGGGCGCGATGACATTAAAAATTTTATCCTCCATGCCCAAAGACTCTATCCTTTGTTTGAGATTTCTGACCACCGCGCCTT
>CAZOMD010000122.1:0-1627 GCA_964580895.1 uncultured Planctomycetia bacterium
GTGAAACAGACAGAAGGAAGCGGGCTTGGGTTGACCCTTGTGCAATACACTGTTGAGGCGCATAAGGGTAAGGTTCGTGTGGAGAGTGAAGAGGGTAAGGGAAGTAAGTTTTAGATAGTTCTCCCAGTGTGATATTCGTCCCCTTGCCCACCCAGACTGGGCCAAAGGCGCGATTCGTGTCATCTATGAAAAAACATGTCAAGTAAAAACAGTTTCCCTGTTCAACATGATTTACTGACATGCGGCCGCCCGAAATGGGAAAAAGCATGGTATTGGGTTTAACAACCTTTCGTTCTTTTGCATAAGTACGACATGTTATTTTGTGATCTTGAGAATTAAAAAAATCTCAGTTTTCAGTCATCTATCGGTGCTCTCTAAGGAGCAGCGTACTATTGGATATAAACGAGGGAGTGTCAACCATTGCGTTGGACCTTAAAGGTCAAAGACACATGGACATCATCCCTCTACCGGCAAAAGGATATCAGGTTATTATGAATAACCCGTTGTCTTATGCTTTTACCGGGAGATTTTCTAAGATCATTTGTTCTTTAAAAATCTTTTTATTCTTCCACACAGACAGTGCGATAGCTGCGATTTTTCGCGCTACGGCGTTTCTGGCGGATTGATCCGCGAGTCCTTTGGCACGCAAGGCATCGTAATATTGTCGTAGGCATCCGTTACCTTTTAATGAGGATTGGGCCGCCATTTTGAAAACGCATTTAAGCATTCGGTTGCCGAAAATACGAACGGATCCGTAACTACGGCCAGCACTTTGACGAGGATGTCGTACTAGGCCGCAGTAAGCAAAGAAACAATACTTATTCTTGAACCGTCGCGGGTCAACAACCTGAGCAATGATTCTGGCGGCTTGAATATACGCGATTCCAGGAATAGAGACCAGATATTTTGTTTCTTTGAACTGTTTAACCTGGGCCGTCAGCTTAATTTGATATTCGTCACGCGTCCGATCGATATCTTCAAGGCGTTCGGAAAATTGTTTTAAGATAAATGCCGCGTCTCCTGTTGAGGATGTTTTGTTGAGGATACGCGAGCGTCGCATGACGGCTTTAACTCGATTCTTGATCCGCGTGGATTCCTGGACAGTGTCTTCATAGGCTGATAGGATCATGCGGAATTTCTCGCGCGCGGAGCCATCATGAAAAACCGGTTTAAGATAACCGCCGCGCAAAAGATTTGCTAAATTCCGAGCATCAAGTTTATCAGTTTTGGCTCGTTTATACTGAACGTTCGCCACGGGGTTGCAAACGATAATCTTACTAACGTGCTTGTGGAGGATTTCAAAGAGCCAAAAACTTAAATCACATTCTTCAAAGGCAATGGCAATATTTTTGCCAAGAGATTTCAGATAATCGATAATCAATCGGCCGTTGGTAACGATCGTCTTGGTTTCGAGTTCTACACCTTGCGCATCGAGAATACAAAATGTACATGTTGACGAATGAGCATCTAATCCGATATACTTTATTTGCATATGGCCTCCTGTTGGGTTTAAGGGTTTATCTTATGATACCCTTTGATCTTCAAGATCCAAAATTCTTATTGCGTCAAGAACGCAACCTTAGAATTTCCCAACTTGCAGGCCTTTTTTCATATTACCATTGCGAGG
>CAZOMD010000123.1:0-1618 GCA_964580895.1 uncultured Planctomycetia bacterium
CTAACCGATAAGAGACTAAAAACAGGTAAATGTTTAGCGGGTACCAAGCGATAAATAAGGTAATCCCTTAGCGCAATAAAGTAAAAAAAGTGATAAAAAGTTTTTACGAAGAAAGGAATTTGGACGATAATAATCATTGATGAAAGAGCTGGAGAATTTAGAGAGGTATAAATTAATGGCTGACGATAATAAGGAAGCATTGGTGGACGAAGTGTTGCGGTTACGAAAAGAAGTCAGAGAACTTAAAGAATTACTGGAGAAGATGAAGGAAAAGGAAGCGGCAAAGAAACAGTATCCGATCAAAAGATTAAAGAAGCGATGGAAGAAGTTAGGGGCGCCAGTTGGACATTGGGGCGCTACCCGGGAAAAACCCTCACAGATTGATCATGTTGTTGAACAATATTTGGAATCCTGCCCTGGTTGCGGTCACAAAGAATTAACCCCCTGCCCGAGTGCCACCAGCGAACATATTCAAGAAGACATCATCCCGGCGAAAGTGGAAGTAACGAAGTTTATCCATCATGGGTATTGGTGTCCCTGCTGCGGGCATATTCAAAGGGCCGGCTGCGCGCCGGAGGAAGTGCCTTACGGATACCTGGGGCCGAATGTGCTGATGCAAACGGTGCTGATGAAATACCATCAAGGGTTATCGTATGATAAGATTGTCAAATTTTTTGAAGATTTTTGCTCTTTGAAGGTGACGGATTCAGGGTTAGTCCAGGCATTGCAGAGAATAGCCCGATGGCTGAATGTCGAAGAGCGTGTGTTGTTAGAGGCGATACGGGCGAGTCCGTATTTGCATATGGATGAGACAGGCTGGAAGGTAGCCGGGGTGAATCACTGGCTGTGGAATTTTGTGAATGAACGCCTCGCGTTATATCGGATCCGGCGATCTCGTGGGCGGGATGTGCCCAAAGAGATACTTAAGCAAGACTACGGCGGAGTGGTCATCAGCGACTTTTTGTCGGCCTATGATAAAACCGGACGCTTAAGACAGCGATGTTTGGTTCATTTAAAACGGGAGATGAAACGGGTCATCGAACTGGATCGATCGGAGCCCTCTCTGAAGGCCTATCAAAAACTGAACCGTATTCTTAAAGATGCTTTCCGCTTGAATGAAGAGCGCAAGGATTTGCTTGATCTGACATTTTGCCGTCGTCTGCGGCGATTAGAGATTCGGTTATTTGATTTTGCCTGTGCAACGTACGCCGGCAAACACTGGCAGAGGATATCGGCACGGCTGCTGAAATATTACAAGGAAATCTTAACGTTCCTAAAAGTTCCGGGATTATCGTCGCACAATAATCTGGCTGAACGGATGATTCGTCCGAATGTGATTTTCCGTAAAATCTCTTTTGAGAATATGTCGATCAGGGGAGCGCTGGCGCATGAGGTACTGATGTCTTTATTACAGACCCTGCGTTTGCAAAAACTTAATCCGTCACAATTTTTCAAACGAGCCTATCTTTACCATCGTCAGGGCAACACGCTTCCTCTACTTCAACTTTAATCGGCTAAGGGATTACAAACATTTACCTCTTATCGGTTAGAATATCTAATCAAGTTTATTAGAATATATTGACAAAATTATTATTGTATGCTACACTTACTTATAACA
>CAZOMD010000124.1:0-1523 GCA_964580895.1 uncultured Planctomycetia bacterium
TCCGTTAAGCTATTATATACTAATTCACGTCTTTTGCTTAACGGGGAGCAGTATAGTTATATTTCAATTTATTTAGAGTTTAGTGTTTAGGGTTTGTCCTTTCCGAGAAGTTCCCAGTATTTCGCCCATTTAAGAAAGTGTACCCATGAGAATAAGACTGAAAATAAAAAACCTCGCATCCCTTCCATGAACCCTTTTTTCTTGATATAGAATTTCCAGAACAGTTTAAAAGGCTTGACCCTGATATTATAATTTATCTCTTTACTGTCCACACGCCCCCTCTGGTCCAGTATTTCCTTGGCCTCGAGGTTAGTATATCTATTCTGCCTTACTATAAGCTGGGAAAACGTCTGGAAAGGATAGTGCTCAATATCCTTGTCCAGAACTCCTATTTTCCCGTTAACAATAAGTTGGTGGTGCACGCGCCCTTCATACCTCGCGAATCCCTTCCTAAAAAAATGATGGGAATGATGGTACCATCCGCCGTATTTCATGAATTGTCCCATAAAAAAGTTCTTTCTCAGAAACTTATACGCCGCATATCCGGGATCGGTAGAACCCGCCAATATCCCGGCAACGGCCTTCTTGAAAGATTCCGTTACGACCTCATCGGCATCAAGCTGAAGCACCCAATCGCCCGAAGAATTATCGATGCCGATATTCCTTTCAAGACCGAAATCACCTTCGAATTTATGCTGGACTACCTTGGCCCCGTATTTTTCGCAGATCTTAATCGTCGCATCCGTACTGAACCCGTCAACCACGACCACTTCGTCAACCCACCTCAAGCTCTCGAGACAGGAAGATATCTTTTCTTCCTCGTTCTTCGTCAATATCACCACCGATAACTTCTGGCGGGCTTTTCCGTCTTTCCCCGCGTAAAGAGCTATCTTTTCAGGGCCGGCCGGATTTGACTTATCTTTCTCGCTGTAAGACGGGAGTTTCTTTTCCCAGTATTTAGCATAGCTCAATATCTGATAAAGACCGCCCATAAGCGCCAATATAAAACCATACATCCCGTCATTCTTGCCGTTCTTCCGATGGTATGCCCTGAAAAATCGGTCGACCCCGCGTCTCAAGACCCTTGGGAAGGACATCTTGTTCGCGGATACCAGCCACTTAGCGCTCTCCCTTGTAGTCTGATTATCAAGTTTATCCACAAAATCCGCTATATCCCTGTAACTGTAATGGAGCAACGGCTCTTTAAGATACCCCCGCGGATCCCTCATAAGAGCCCTTGGATGCACATCCACTTCTTCATATTTAAATTCGTTCTTTTTGAAAAGCCGGAGCTGCGAGCTCGGATACCAGCCCCCGTATCTAAGCCAATACCTGCCTATGAAATTCTTCCGCGGTATGGAATATCCATTACAATCCGCGCCTTTTTGGAAAAGCGCGATTATCTCTTCTTTAAGTTCCGGCGTTACCCTCTCATCCGCGTCAACGCTCAGGACCCACTCGTTGGAGGCGAGGGAATACGCGTAATTCCTATGCGCGCCCTCATTCGTCATTTTTTTATTAAA